>JAKAPO010000092.1:4991-8311 GCA_021807065.1 bacterium | reverse complement strand
ACGAAGGCAATATCTTTAGACATCGCTGCTCGCGTTCGTATACATGTTGCTGACCGCGCCGCCGAACACCGTTATCGCGACGATCGCAGCGAGCGCAACGAGCATGAGCAGCACGCCATACTCGACGAGCGTTGCTCCACGCTCGTCGCGCGTCAGGCATCGGATCGATGAGATCATGCGCGCTGCTCCTTCCTTGATGGTTGAGAAATCTGTAGGACGTGAATGCGGGCTACTCTGCTCGAGCGTAGCCCGCGTCCACTTCGAATCGAGCGATTAGAGGTCGTTGCTGGCGTTGGTGAACAGGCTAGAAACCTTGCTCCCCAACGTTGACATGGCGACGATCGCTGCGAGAGCGACGAGCGCGAGCAACAGGCCATACTCGACCAGCGTCGCACCGCTATCGTCCTTCACGAGGCTCTTGACTGCGTTGATCATGTGGTGGTTTCCCCTCAAGTTAAGGTAGTAGGTACGATTGGTGTTGCGATCTACTAGTTGCCGTTGTCGACATCCGTAGATTGGATCGGTGGCCCGCTACTCGGAGCGCCGACGACGAAACTCGCGGTGCCCGGCGTGCTGCCGGGAGCCTGCGCGAGTATAAAGATTTCGGTGCCCGGAATGTAATCGGGTGCGATCGGAATTGTTACCGAGAAAGCGCCGGAGGCATCCGCAACAACCGTCATGCTGTTGAGGAAGACCACCGGCAAGTCGATCGAGAGCTTCGCCTGAGCGAGGATATCGACGGACGTCCCTGGCGGAGCGGTCCCGGTAACGTCGATCGCCTGCGCCCCTTCATGTTGACGAGCGGAGATGGCAATCGCTCCGGACGGAGCCGACTGCGCGACGTTTGCCGGCGTGCCGCCGGCGGCGGGGATCTGCACGGATCCCACGCCGCCTGCGTATGCCGGTCGTGCCCAGGCTGAGAACCCATAGCCCGGATAGACCGATGAAACGGCCGTTGTACGATACTTCGCACCTACCCAGTAGTGCTGTCCGAGTGGCGACGCCAAACCGAAGGCACCGGCCGAAGCCGTACTTCCTAGGGTGATGACGGCCGCCGCCATAGCGGACGCGAGCAATCGATACAACATGCCGTTCTCCTTTCCGTGAACGTGGCTCGATCATAGACGAGCTTGCGCTGCAAGAGAATGCTGCTTCCACAAGCTTTACACAAAGCAAACGGTGCGTTTATGCCGCCTTCCCCAATCGCTATGGCATAATGGCGGCGATGCCGTGGATCACGGAAGGAGTTTCATGAAAACGGTCTTTGGTCGCATCGGGTCTGCGACGATATTCCTAACGATCGCGATCGCGCTGTCTGGCGCGAGCGCGCTCGCGCATCCCGACGTGATTTCGCTGCAAAGCGGTCACTCCACGATCATCGCCGCACCGGGTTTGACGCGCGTAGCGGTTGGTGACGGCAAGATCGCCGGCGTCGTTCCGATCGGAACGAGCCAGCTCATCGTCAACGGTAAGAAACCCGGAGCGACGTCGCTTTTCGTCTGGGCTAGCGGCGGACGGCGAACCTACGTCGTGAACGTGACCGAAGCCGTTCTCGACAGCTTCGCACGGATGCTGCAATCGGCTATCAACGATCCGGGCGTTCGCGTGGAGAACTACGGCTCGAACGTTCTCGTCACCGGTGAAGTAATGGACATGGCGCAGTGGGTCAACCTTGACAACATCGTCCAGCGTTTCGCCACCGTTGCCAAAGAACAGAAGTACCACATCGTCAATGCGGTCGGTATCGCTCAGTCGATGGATACGTTACAGGATGCGTTCGCGAACTCGCCGACCGCGCGCGACCTTCGCATGGAACCCGACGGCAAGGGCGACATCATCATCTCGGGCTTCGTGCGCGATCAAGTAGAGGAAGAGCAGGTCATCCAGCGAGCCAAGGTGTTGGCCGGTCCGTATCTGGCGGCCGACGGGAAAGTCATCGACCGGCTCGTCCTCGCGCATACCAGTCAGATCAGCATCAAAGTCTACGTCCTCGAGATCGACAAGACCGGTCTCGGCGATCTCGGCCTGCAGTTGAATTCCGGCGTTCCCGATCCGAACAACCCCAACAGCATCAACATCGAACCGCCGGTCTTCCCCATCATCGAAGGCGGCGCTGCGGGTCTGCTGGGCAAGGCGCTGAACATCGCACCGTTCTTCCGCACCGCGCGCCTCGTGCCGACGCTCAATCTCGTCCTGCAGAGCGGACACGCCCGCGTGCTCTCCGAGCCGAACCTCGTGACGACACCCGGGAACCTTGCAACCTTCCTCGTCGGCGGCCAGATCCCGTACGTCTATTCCACCGGAATCGGGCAGACGTCGGTCGATTGGAAGAATTACGGTGTTCAACTGAACGTCACACCGCAACTGCTCCCGAACGGCAGCATCGAGAGCGACATCAATCCGGTCGTTTCCAATCTCGACTACCAAGACGCGGTCCAGCTCAACGGGTTCTACATCCCCGCTCTGAAGACGAGCCAGCTCAAGACCGATATCATCACGAAACCGGGCGATTCGATCATCATGGGCGGCCTGCTCAACCGCGTCAGCCAGCGCACGGTCTCGAAAATTCCCATCCTCTCGTCGATTCCGATCCTGGGCAAACTCTTCCAATCGACGAACTACCAAAACTCGGAGACCGACGTCGTCTTCGTGCTGACGCCGGAGATCATCTCGCAGTAATGAGGGCTCGGGTTTGCGGCATGGCGTCTCGGAACCGCTCGGCGCTCGCCGTCCTGACTCGCTCCTGCCTGCCGGCCTCCTCGCTGCGGCGTCCATGCCCGCTCGTCGGTCCGACATTCCTCGGAAACCATGCCGCAAACCGTCACTGGAGGGTAGTGGAGACGGTCCGTTCGCTGCTCGCCGACGACCGCGGCGTCGCCCTGCCGGAGTACGCGCTCGCGCTCGCACTGCTGGGAATTGCCGGGATAGCCGGATTGACGTTTGTGGCTCTGGCTTCCAGTTCCGCGTTCGGCCACAGCACGACCGGCTTGCAGACGTACACCACCGGGACGCCGCCGCCGTGACCCGCGTGCGCGGGGCCGCATTGGCCGAAACAGCCATCGTGGTCAGTTTTACGTTGCTGGTCATCTTCGGCGCGATCCAGATCGCGCTCGTTGGCTTCGTCCAGACGCAACTCGACGGTGCGACGTTCTTGTACTCCCATACCGTTTCGCTCGGGTCGTCGAACTCGGCCGCGATCGACGCGTCGCTCGGACCGATCTTCCCGAGCCTGCCGCTGGCGAACTGGAGCCCATCCGGAAATACGATCAGCGCCAATCCGCTCTCGACGGACACGACGCAGATGCCAACTGGACCCAGTG
>JAKAPO010000092.1:0-4981 GCA_021807065.1 bacterium | reverse complement strand
GGGGCAGCCAGTCGGAGCGATTCGGCGGTGCTTCGATCCTGCGCGACCAGCTGATTCAAACGAAAGGCACGATGACGCTCTCCGGGCTTTCGGCGCTCGGCAACAGCGTGACGCTTTCGGCGGGAAACGTCGAGGGGAAGGTGATGGTCGGGAATCACGACGACGACGTCCAAGGCGCCGGCTTCAACAGCCAGACCGTCTACAACTCGCTCGTCAACCCGATCACGCAAGACGATCAGAACGTACCACCATACTATTTCAATTTCGCGTTCATGAGCTATTGCACGCACTCCCAGTTTACCGACGGAGACTGCGGCACGAGCTATTGGTATTCGAGCGGCGGGTTGCGCTCGCTCGGGCTTGCCGAGTATCTCAAAGACGATCAAACGGGTAACGCCGGCAACTACCATACGAGCGCCGACGGGATTGGGACGAACGGCACGTTTCAAACGATGGCTTGCCATCAGCGCATCTACGCCGATCTCGCCGCCGCGTTCCCGGCGGTAATGCCGTCGCCCTCGCCGATAGCGGGCAGCGACTACGACGAGACGTCGAGCGGACCTTTATCGGTCGCCGCGTGGAACGGCGCCTCGTTCCGGATGGTCTACTCATGGGACGTTCAAGGGATGCACGGCGAATGGCCCGGCAATCAGAACTTCGCAAACGCCTATCCCCTCGATCCCACCTACGGCTGCACGTCGGGAGGGCCCGGTTCATGAACCGGCGTGCGCACGCGCAGCGCGGTCAGACCTTCCCGATCTGGGCGTTCGGGACGCTTACCGTTCTCACGATGCTGGCGCTCGCGCTCAGCTACGGCCAGATGGTAGCATGGCAGATCCGCGCCATGAACGCTGCCGATGCCGCCGCGAAAGGCATGCTCTCGGTGCAGACGACGCAGTGGAACGAGACGGAAGCCGTTCTGCACGCGTCGGCGGTCGAAGAGTATCGCCTGCGCGTCACGATGAATGATCTACTCGAGACCATTCACGGCGACGGAGGCTGTACGAAGTCTACTCCCACTCAGGAAACGTGCACTTCAATCTACCAGACTCTGCGTCATAACTATCTCGACGCATTGCAACGGTACACGAACGACGTCTCGATCATGGGGCGCATCTCTGCACCCGGTTGGACGCAGCAGGTATCGGAGATCCAAGCGGCGCTCGCCCAGTACCAGCAGTATTGTGGAACGCCGGAAGGTGGCGACTGCTCCTTCGATTACACGCTGGTCGAAGTAACGCCACGACCGAACACCTATACGGAAGACGTCTACGCCGACTGCTGCAACTGGGTAGTCGGCGGTGGAACCTCTTCGGGAAACCAGAAACTCGATCTCACGCCGATGCAACTGGAGATCGTCACCTGCGCGAACGTCACGCCGTGGATCCCCAACTTCTGGAATTGGAACGCGCACTCATATCAGGTCGTCGGCCGCGCCGCCGCGACCTCGATCATGGACACGCAAGAGTTTCTCTGGGTGGGATCGATGGTCGATCCGGCGAGCACCTCGGGCGCAGTGCTCCAACCCTCGGAGTATCCGGAGAATGCAAGCGACCAACCCGTCGGATTCTTCAACAACGATCAGTACTACCGGATCGACTACGGCGGCAACCCGAACATCGCCGATAACACTGGCGACCCGTCGACCGTGAGCGGCGGCGGTTACTACTACACGGCAAGCTATCCGGGATTGCAGGCCGCCGACGGCTGGTGGACGGCGATGCCTATCCAACCTTTCGCCGGGAATCTCACGGCCGGAGTGAACTTTTCATGCAAGTAGCGCGCTCCCGGCAGCGGCAGCGTGGCCAAGCCATGGTCGAGACGGCGTTGTTTCTGCCGCTGTTCCTGCTCATTCTCTTCGGCGTGATCTGGGTCGTGCAATCGTCGGTGATGAGCGAGCGGGCGCAGATCGCAGTGCGCTTCTCCGGCCTCGTTTCGGACGAAGCAAATCCGTACGAGCAGTACAGCATCGGTGCGCTCTACGATGGCTTGCCCGGCATCGCGCCCGCGGAGGTGTACTCCTGTGCGAGTCCCGGCCCCGACGCGTTGCAAAACGATCCGTCCAGCGGCGTCTTTCCGGGACCAAAATCGCCGCCGTTCTTCCAACCGATCTCGGGAACAACCGTCGGAACGTGTGCGCAGGGGCCGACGCACCTCACCGGCGGAAACATGGCGACGCCGCAACTCTTCGTTCATACCGACTCGGATATCTCGACTCAGGTTCCCGTCCCAGGTTTCCTACAGCACACGCTTGGTGCGTTGACGCAGTATCTCAGCGCGTCGCAAAATTATTTCGATGGGCCTGACGTGCAGACGCTCCTCGCGTGCTACTACGATGGCTCGACCGACGACTTGGGCACTGTCGTGACGGATTCGTTAAGGAATCAGGATCTCAACGTCGTAACGGCGGCGACGCCGCTGCCGGACACGCCGAACACCGCGCCGCTCACGCTCAATTCCTCTTGCTAGAATGCACGACGAGGGGATCTAAGACGACCTGATCGGCGCCTCCACGCGCGAACGCCGCGACGACCGAGAACGGTTCGTCGCGTCTCACGAACGGTGCCTGAAATCGTACCACGGCGGTGTTCGAGGCGACGCTCTGCGTCGCAACCGGGAGACCGCCCCCATCTTGCAGCGTCAGCTGCACGCGTGCCGGATGCAAGAGCAGACGCACGGTGAAGGCATGACCCGAGACGACGTATGCGGGCGAAATCCGCAGCAGCTGTCCGGCGGTCACGATACCCGGCGGAGGTGCTACGGAGATTGGCGTTGCCAGCGGTTTGGGAAGAACCAGCAATCCTACGGATGCGCTCGCCTTCGACCCGCCGCGGATCACATCGAGCCTGACCTCGTACTGGGTCGGTGCGTCGACCGGTGGCGCCGAGAGCGTCGAGATACCATCCGCTCTGTAGGAAACCTGCTGCAACGTCATTCCTGCAACGTCGAGGAGCGCGATACTACCCGTATCGGCTTGAGCCGCATAGCGAACGTGGAGAGGCGCGCCTGCAGCGGCAACGCCGGGATCGACCCAGAGTGCCTCGATCGAAGCTACCGTTGGCGCGAGGTGGGTTACCGAAACGAGCGTGCGAGATGCTTGCGCGGCGCCAAACGCCCCCCGCACTCCGATCGTGACGCGATACACTGCGGGCCGGACCTCCGTCGGAAACGTGACCGATCCTCTGCCCATCGGCACCGTGCCGCCGGCAATTACCCTGCCGTTCGCAGACACCGCATAGCGCGCGGCACCGGTTCCAGCGAGCGAGTAGCTCGCGGTAGCTGAGGTTCCAGCGAGCACTTGTGAGGGCAATGCGAACGCGACGACTCGCGGCCGCAGGAAGAACGCCGCAGCGGCGAGCGCTCCCGCCAGCAACAGCGCGATCGCGAGCACGGTTACGATTCGAGCCAGCGGCGGTACAGGCACGTCGGCCTGTGCGGTAGCACTAACCGCGTCGTTCTCCATCCGCAGGTACAACGTGCGCACGCGCCACGGCGCGCGCAGCGGTACTGCAACGTCGACCGCCGCAGCCGATTGCGGATGTATCCAAAAGGTGCCCGGAGCGACGCTGGCGTCTGCGCGCCGAGTTCGTCCTTCGATCGTGCAGCGCAACGGCTGCAATCCCTGGTTGACGACTTTGGCGACGAAATCCGAAGCGCCGAACCGTTGGCGCACGCATTCGAGCGCGGCCATCACCGCACGATTCTCGTCGAGGAGCGCGGCGAAACCGCGCGTCTGCAAACCACGCAGTGCAGGCACCGCAGGCAGTGTCTGCTGCGGGGATGTAGCTGGCGCTATCGGCGCAGCAGCCTCGGCGGATGGTGGCAGGCGCTCTCCTCGACGTCGCTCGGTGCTTCGCACTTCGCTCGCTCGGGATGACACCGGATACCCCCTGTCGTCTCGAACCCCCGTGTCATCCCGAACTCGTCGAGGGAGGCGCCTGCCACCATCCGCACGCCTCTTACGCTCGTACAGAACGACGCCGGCGATGATGCCGACGAGAAGTACGGCGATCCCAGCCGACATGAGAATCGCCGGCGTTGCATCTTCTGCGAGCGGTGCTTCGAAGCCGCAAGCAAACGTCGTTCCGCTAACGCGTACGAACGCGCTACGTCTCTTTCCGAGTCTCGCTACGGCAAAGAGAAACCCTAGCTCCGCGTGAGGCTCGCAGACGAGGCCGAGCTCTTGCAGACGCGCGAACGAATCGCTCTTGCTGCCCGGGGAACAGTGCACGGTCTCCCCGGTATCGTTGACGACGTGCGCCCGCATTACGATACGCCCCACCTCCCTGCGGAGAACGGAGAGCGTACAACGGACTGCGGAGGCGGGCGGAATATCGACGTACTCCCCCGAGGCGGCTGTGCGCAGCGACGAGATGTCGACGGAGCGGCTTACAGGCAGTTTTGCCTCCTTCTTGGCCTCTCCCCAAAGGATGGCGTTTGCGAGCGCGAATCCGGCATCCTGCCGTGCCGCTCATCGTCGTTCCGACGCCGCTAGGAAACCTTCGCGATATCACGCTGCGCGCTCTCGACGTGTTGCGCGCTTGCGACGCGCTCGTTGCCGAAGACTCGCGCGTCGCGCGAAAACTTCTCGCGGCACTCGACCTTCCCGGCAAGAACATTCTCACGTATCACGAGCACAACGCCTCGGCGGTGACCGCAACCATTCTCGAGCGCGCCACGACGCAGACGGTCGCGCTCACGTGCGATGCCGGAACGCCGGGAATATCCGACCCCGGAACGGCGTTGATCGCCGCGGCGCGGGCAGCGGGTATTGCCGTCGAGGCGCTGCCCGGTCCGAGCGCGTTGACCGGGGCCGCGATCCTTTCAGGCTTCCCCTTGCGGCGCTTCCTCTTCGAAGGCTTTCCGCCGCGCACGCGAGAGAACACCTTGCTCAAGACGTAGATGCTCCCGATGATGACGGTGAGGGCGACGACCATCTGAATGAGCGCGTGGGCGACCGAGACGTTGGGCGCCGTGATGC
>JAKAPO010000091.1 GCA_021807065.1 bacterium | reverse complement strand
CGCCGCCACGTTCGGAACGGCGCAGGATGGCGTGGGGCTAGGCGTGCCGGCGGCCGGCGGCGCACTCGGCGAGCCGGAGGCCACCGTCCCCGGTCCGGCAGGCGGCGCCGGCGTGCCGGCGACGACGACGAGCCCTTCGACGCGACGCGTAGAGCGGCGCAGGTAGGGAAGACGCACCGGATGCGACACGCGGATTCGATGGGCCGCGACCGGCCGCGGCACCGCCGGACGCGGTCTTGGCGTCGGTGTCGGCGGCGGAGTCGGCGGCGGCGTTGCCACTCGATAGATGTGGAGCGTCGTCGGAGGCTGCGGAGGCGCAGCGTGTACCTGACGCAATCCGTGAGTGGCGGCTGCAGCCACGACGTGCACGAGTATCGAAACCACGAATGCCAATTGCAGGATGCGGCGGCTCGCAGGTGCGTTCATATTCGCGTAACACGCCGGCCGCAATGCGTGTGACGCGCGCTACCATCAAGTTTGCAGTGTCGTCACAAAACGAAACGCACCGCGTTATAGGATGATGCGGAAAAGCCTGTCCGAGTTGCAGCTGTTGTTATCCGATTTAACTTAACCCGCATTCACCGGATGGATGCGTAAAGTTGCTGCACGTTCGCAGCGATTTCGCTATACTTAGCAAGTGATTTGCGCTGATGATGTAACGCCAAAGTTAACGAACCCGACGGGTGAAGCTCAGGACGGCGTTCTTAGACCCGATTTCGACCGGCGTATCATGCTTCAGTTTCGCAGATCGGTTGTCACGTCGGATGCGGGTCTGCTCGCGTATCGGGAACTCGATGACGCACTTGGATTGACTCCAGCGGCCGGTGGCCTTCTCGCGGATGCGCGCACCGGAAAGAACGGTCGCCATGCACTCGTCGGCATGTTCCGCCAATCGGTCTTCGGCAGACTTGCGGGATACGAAGATGTGAATGACGCCTTACGCTTACGTCACAACCCCGCCATGCGCTGGATCATCGGTGGCAAAGCAGCGAAAGGCTCGGGTGCGTCGCCGAGTCAGATGGGGCGGCTCGAAACGAACTGACTGGCAAGATCTGAAAACCTCGCAGCTCTCACCGATCTCTCGGGTCATTGGATCGACGAGGTCGCGAAGCGTCGCTCACGCCAACGTCGTTCGCCTGCAGCTTCATGCGCTCGCCTACAACCTCGGCAATTTCCTACGCCCGCTCGCGATACCCGCAGCGATTGAACAGTGGTCGCTCACGAGTCTGCGGGAGAATCTCATCAAGATCGGTGCCAAGGTCGTCAGTCACGGTCGCTACGTTACGTTCCAGATGGCGGAGGCCGCAATCCCGCGCAAGTTGTTCGCTGCGATCATGCGGAGAATCGCCACTTTGCGAGCGCCGCCGATGGCAACGGCAACATGAACACCCCGCCCGACAACATGCGCCGGAAACCAATGGGGAAGGTGCGTCCTGATGACAGTGCAGCGAGGTTTTTTGAGGCTTCGGGGCCGACGCGGGCTTCGTCTCGTGCCGAACCGACGGTTTGGCTCGCCGAGAGCCCGGAAAAACAACGGAATCGTCGAGCAGTGGTTCGAAAAGGACAGCCATATGGGGATAATGGGGAATACCCGTTAAACGCGTCGCAGCGCTTGCGCTTGCCGCGATCGCGATTGTGGCTAACGCTGCGCGAGCGGACGCGCCCGCGCCATCGGTCTATGTGGGCGTTGAGGATCCAACGACGCACGGTGGTGCAACCACCGGCGTCTTTTCGCTTATGATTTCAAGCATCGGCAGGCCATTCACATTCGACCCGCGGTCGCTGCATTTTTCGTGGCAAGCCGAATATGCCTACGGCGGGCTGACGGCAACGCGGATTCCGGCTGCGATTCGCATCGGAGCCTGGACGAAAGCCAATCTCTATCCGTCGTACATTGATACCAGCCCAGATCAAAACCTCGAACGCGCGTACCAAGCACAGCTGTACTTTGGCGCAGCGCCAGGTGCTCCGGGCCGCTACGAACTCACGGTCAGCGCGGATACTGGTTTCGCGCATACCGACCGGGGAGTCCCACTCGCTCTCCGCAATTCCAACGTGGTGGAAGTGTACTGGCCCGACGAACGCAACGGCGACGCCGCCTCAGCCGATCTTCGCCGACGCATCCTCGGACGAACCGTCTACGCATTCGGCGGATCGCTCCTTGAATGCCGAAGCTCGAATAAAGTCGAACCGTTTAGCGTGCCGCTGCGCGTGACGCGCGTGAGCAGACATGTCGGCACCGCATATTGGCTAGAAACGGGGGCGACGGGCCACGCGTACCCTACATCCTTTGTCGCAATCGATCCGATCGAAGTCAACGTAGACGGCTGTGACCCCGGTTTTCGATTCGCCGACCCATGGCAAGCCGGCGTTTCGATTACAACGCAGGCGCCGCCGCCGAGCCTTCAGCCCAACGCGACTATCGTCCCGGGAATGTCACGCAATGCGGTGCTGTGGTTGCTTGGCTATCCCGATCAGTTCGGCACGGCGCAGTATTTCAACGCTCTTGGCCAGTGGGAGTACGCTTGGCCTCAGGGGGTGTCCAAATCGGTGACCTTTGAGCACGACCGCGTCGTGCATTACACGCCGCCGGGGAATCCACTTTAAGCCCGCATTCACCGGATGGACGCGTAAAGTTGCTGCACGTTCGCGGCGATGTCGCTATACTTAGCAAGTGATTTGTGCTGATGATGTAACGCCAAAGTGACGAACCCGACGGGTGAAGCTCAGGACGACATTCTCAGGCTCGATTTCGACCGTCGTGTCATACTTGAGTTTCGCGGATCAGTTGTCACGTCGGATGCTGGTCTGCTCGCGTATCGCGAACTCGATGATGCACTTGGATTGACTCCGGCAGCCGGTAAGCTTCTTGCCGATGAACGCACGGGAAAGAACGGTCGGCACGCGCTCGTCGGCATGTTTCGCCAATCCGTCTTCGGAAGACTTGCAGGATATGAAGACGTAAACGACACGTTGCGCTTACGTCACAACCCCGCGATGCGCTGGATCATCGGTGGTAAAGCAGCGAAAGGCTTGGGCGCGTCGCCGAGCCAGATGGGGCGCTTCGATACCAACTGGCTTGCGAAGTCGGAAAATCTGGCAACGCTTAGCGATCTCTCCGGTCAATGGATCGACCGTGTAGCGAAACGTCGCCAACGCAGTCGCGTGGTTCTCGATCTGGATTCGAGCGTAAGCCCGACGCATGGCGATCAAGAGCGTAGCGTTTGGAATGGGCATTTCGGCTGCACCTGCTACCATCCGCTCTTCGTTTTCAATCAGGATGGCGATCTGGAACGATGCGCTCTGCGCCCCGGCAACGTGCATAGCGCCGACGGATGGGAAGCGGTCCTTAAGCCGGTCGTCGCACGTTACCAAGGGACGGCAACAGGCATCGCCTTTCGCGGCGACGCGGCCTTCGCTCAACCGAGTATGTATGAGTTCTTGGAATCCGAAGGGATTGAGTATGCGATCCGCCTCCCGGCGAATCAAGTTCTCCAAGCGCAAATCGGTCATCTGCTCAAGCGGCCGGTCGGACGGCCGGCGCACTACGTGCAGCGTTTCTACAAGAGCTTCCGCTACCAGGCGGCGAGTTGGTCGCGTCCTCGTCGGGTTGTCGCCAAGGTGGAGTGGCATCTCGGAGAACTATTCCCGCGCGTCGGCTTCATCGTCACGAACTTGCGCCATGCGTCCAAGAATGTCGTCGGGTTTTACAACAGGCGCGGGACGGCTGAGCAATGGATCAAAGAAGGCAAAAATGCGATCAAGTGGACGCGGCTGTCGTGTCGCTCGTTCAACGCGAACGCCGTTCGCCTGCAGCTCCACGCGCTCGCCTATAATCTCGGGAACTTCCTTCGCACGCTGGCGACTCCCGAATCCATTGCCGAGTGGTCTCTGACGAGCCTGCGCGAGAAGCTGATCAAGATCGGCGCAAAGGTCGTTAGTCATGGTCGCTACGTCACGTTTCAGATGGCGGAGGTCGCGATCCCGCGCAAACTGTTCGGTGCGATCATGGAGAGAATCGCTGCTTTGCGAGCGCCGCCGATGGCGACGGCGACATGAACACACGGGCCGTCTCCGTGCGCGCGGAGAAAACGACGGGAGAGCTGCGCCATTATGTGGATCCCGCGGGTTTGTTTAGCGGGCGGAGGTCAAAAAGCTGGCCCATTTCGTACCGAGCGAGCCAAACCGGCCGCCGAACCGTCCGCAAACCGCCGGAATCATCCGGCGGCGACTCGAATAGGAGAGCCATATGGGGAATCCCGGCTTAGGCAAATCCAGGCTTAGATCTGCAGCCGTGCTCGTAGCATTTCTCATGCTAGGGCCGCGGGTCTCTGCTGCTCAAGGCATTAACAAGATTTTCAATAATCGAGTGGAGCTTGCCGGAGGCGCCGCGGATTCGCTTGTTCAAGCGACAGCACAACTGGTCAAGGATGGTGCCTCGCTCTCGAGCCTACGGTCCTATACTGTCAAATACAGTTCTGGAGGGGGTGGCGCAGGCTGTGTTGTCACATTTACCGCTCCGAGCGGCCTAAAATCCACATTCGACGTTTCTGGCAATGTTGTGACGCAGAGACGCGCAGCCATACCGGCCAATTTGGGCTGGACGATTACCGGTGCATATGTCTCGGCTCTATATCAAGGCTACGCCATCTGGCATACGACGCCTATTGGTTCGCATTGGTCGCTATCAAGTGTAGGAGTTACAATCGTCCATCCTTTCAACAACGATCCAGCGACCTATTGGATCTATTTTTCGCCACCGGAAATGAAGCATGCGGGACCAACGGTGGGCTGTGGCTCGTCCCGAGGCTTCTCCGTAAATGTTGATACCTTTCAAGCGAACCCACTGAAACCGGTATGCTGAGCAACTTGCGAGACCCCAATTCGATGCTTACAACAGCACGCGGCGCATATCGGTTTAGAGTATATTCTCCTCACATCCCACGATACTGCCCGGCCGTCTTGATCTCATGGAGGGCGGCCCGCCAATCTGTAGATCGTGGTTCAGGCCAACAGGCTCATTCTAGGCTGTATCGGCGGTCGGTTTGCGTGCGAAAAGCTTGATGCCGAGAGCAGCGGTAACGAGCGCGTTCCGGGTTACCGGGCGCCGTACGCCTAGTGGTATCGCGGCAAGTGCTCGCTCTGCAGCCACGTACCAGCCGGCGCGAACTCTGAGTGTGCGGTTGCCGCGTCCTACGATCGCCGTCAAGTCAGTGAAACCGGCTCTTTGAAAGAGTTCGCACAACTCCCCCGCGCTGTATTCCCGGAGGTGCAGGCCCTGGGCCGTATCCGAAAAATAGCGCGATATATCGTGTGGACCCGACAAGCGGTTCGGCGTGATGCATAAGTATACGCCGCCCGGGCGCAGGATACGAAAAATTTCACGCAATTGATCGCTCGCGTCGTCCGGATGAAGATGCTCCATCAATTGATTGCTATAGGCGACATCTACGCTGTTCGTCGGAAGGGGTATGCTGCTGCCGTCAGACAAGATGAGTTTGAAATTATCCGGGGGGTTCTCACTTTTCGCGATTTCGGCGGAGACGTCGACGCCGTAGGACAACGCAACACGGCGTGCCACAGCAAAGGCCAGAGCGCAGTCGCCAGCGCCAATCTCGACAAATGTTGACTCGCGAAAAAGGTACGCCTCAAGGAGTCCGAGCTGGCGCGCTACCGCAGCGGCGCGATTTACGGCGTCGACGCGCTGAGTAGTCTGCGGATGATCCGGTACGCTTCGAAAAAGCTCGTCGTAAACCGTAGCATAGAGTCGCCGACGCTCGGCTTTATCGGCCTCACGCAGTTTGCTCGCGAGGCGTCGCTCGATCTCGTAATGAGCTCGGAGACGCTCCGAAGAGCGTGCCCCCGGGTCATTGGGCGATGCAAACATCATGGGTCTCGTTCCCCATATGGTCGCTCTTTCCCACTCCAGGATGACGGCTTCCGGCCTGGAGAGCGCAGACCGGCGCTTTGGTGACGGGGTTTGGTGAAGATCGACGCCCGTCGCCCTTAGTCCAGGCCTTCTTCGACGAGCGCGACGAAGGCCATCCAATGCCTCGGGTGCGGCACGCGTGTCCCGGCGCGGAACCGAGAGCAGGCCGCCGCGACAGGCCCGTCGCGCTGGCGATCGCGTTCACGCAGCGCGGAATGCTTATGCAAAAGCGCGCCGGGCCGCCGAGCTTCGGCGTCCCGGTGCGGAACCGCGAGTAGGTCGTGAGTGAGCGGCCCACCACCTACGCGATAGCGTTCAGTCTGGTGCGACGCCTCTGGCTCGTTGACGCGGGCCGAGAGCGCCTTGGTGCCTTCATACGTTGGAGGTTTCATGGTGTTGCACGGCGACCGTTTGCGATAGCATGGAGGGATGCGCGCTTAATCAGCAGTTTCTTGCCGCGTGCCTTCATTGCCGGTGTACCAATGGCAACAAACTCCTTCTTCTTCTTGTCGTTTCGTGGGAGATTCGTGGCCCTCACGGCAAGCGCACATGAGGCAGCCCCAACGCCCGGCCCTCTTATCCTTCGGCGGACGCTAGCCGCCAAGTTCCGCCCGGTGCCCGATGGTGTAGAGCCACCAGCGTGGGGCGCCGCAGCGGGCTTGGCGTTCGAAATAGACTTGGGCGATGCGGCCATCTGGGAGCGCGAACTCGAACCAGTGGCGCTTGAGGTACGTATCGCCGCGATCCGTCTTCGTCGAGCGCCATGTGCGCAGTAGGCGCTGGACGCCGAGCTCCTCGCCGCGCCAGGTAAAGCGTGCCGGCAGCGGCGGCTCGCCGGCGGCGGCTGCGGTGACGTACGCGTCGCCCGCCGGTTCAAGCGGTTCGCTGACGAAGCGGCGCAGGGCGGCCTCAGGGCACATAGACCGAACCCAACACGAAAAACTGCGCGCGCCGCCGGCCGTACTTACTCACGGCTTCGGGTGACTTTCACGGTTTCGCGCTCGTGCATCGAGTCTGCCTTTTCCGTTAGGTACGCGTACAGATCGCAATGAAATGGTTGCTGACAGCCAAAGCACTGGCTTCGGACTCGAAGGCGTTCGCGACTTCCAGGATCCACGAGCGGGTGGTCGGATTCTCCCATGCGCGGTCGAAGTCCGGGAGCAGTCCCGCCGGCCCTTCCACCGCGCACAGCTCGTCGAAGCGGAAGCCGGCTGCCTCGACTTCCGCTCGGAGTTCGTTCGGATGATGGAAGAAGCCGGTCGTGAAGTATCCTTCAATCTCGTCGTCGTTCCGGTGTTGCCCGGTCGCACGGTCGCCTGCGGCGATACGTTGAAACTTCGGGTCGGCGAACGTTCCCTTGAAGAGCCCTTCCAAGGTTGACACATAGCGACTGACGGCCGCAGCGATGAGTCTTCCACCTGGACGCAGGACGCGAAGACATTCCCGGAGGCTCACAAGCCGGTCTTCTTGGTCCGTCAGATGGTACAGCGGACCCAGGAGGAGTACCGCCTCCGCGCTGCGGTCCGGATACGGGAGTGACCTCGAATCACCGATTCGGGCACGAACGGCACCAACTCCGGAAACCGGGACTGCGCTCGCACAACTGACATGGCTTTCCACCGCATCCAAGAGGTCCACGTCATATCCCCGGTCGGCGAGCCAGGCGGCATAGGAACCGGGGCCGCCACCGATGTCGTACACGTGGCTCGGTGCCGGCGGTAGGCATCGCGTGAGGATGGCGCATGTCCGTGCGAATTCGAGTCTGAACGACCCGGACGCGAGACGCGATGATTCGTCGTATCTACCGTAGAACCGCCGGATCGTGTCGATGATGGTGTCGTTTTCTGTTTCCATGCTCAAATCCGTTATGATGCGATTGAGGCTCGCTTCGGCCGGCCTTAATCCTACCATTTAAGCAAAGAAACGAAAAGACTTCACTCTACGTGGAGGTCAGAATGCTCCGAAACGCGATCGCCCCTATACTCGCCGCCGCTATAAGTCTTGCGCCGCTCGCGGTCGTTGCGACCACGCCGCTGCGCGCCGTCTCTGGTACGGTGCAAACGGCCCCCGTCAACGGAATCTTCATCCTCGATCGCGGCGGCAGTAGCCGTGTGCGCGTGCTCGCCGCTGCAGCGAAGCTGCTGGTGAACGGCCACCCCGGAACGATGCGTGCAATCGTCATCGGGCGAAAAGTGCGCGTAATCGGCCGTCTCGTCTACCCGCAGCTTACGGCAACTGAGGTAGACGTCATGGCGAACGCAACCGCCGCCGTGCCGCATGTTGCCCCTCCCTTGCATCGAATGACGCCTCCGCACCTCGTGCAGTGCCCAGCGCATCGCGAACGCGCGAACGGGGTCGTTCTTTACGGCCCCGGTGATGTCGTTGGTG
>JAKAPO010000090.1 GCA_021807065.1 bacterium | reverse complement strand
TTCGATCCGATTCTCCTCATCGACGAAATGGGCCCGGTCGATTACAAACCGGGTGAAGCAAAAGGCGCGCCCGATCACCCGCATCGCGGCTTCGAGACCGTGACCTACATCATCGAAGGCGCGATGCAGCACGAGGATTCACACGGGCATCGCGGCGTCATTCGCAACGGTGACGTTCAGTGGATGACGGCCGGCGCCGGCGTCATCCATTCGGAGATGCCTACACCGCAGATATTGCGCGACGGCGGTCGCATGCATGGTTTTCAGGTTTGGATCAACCTCCCGAGCGCTAGGAAAATGATGCAGCCGCGCTACCAGGAGTACGCGGCAGCACAGCTACCGCTCGTGCAAGATGGCGGAACATGGACTCGCGTCATCGCCGGCGAGTTCGAGGGAAGACGCTCGCCCATAGAGACCGTCGTGCCGACGACGATGGTGCATCTGCGCCTGAGCCCGCGTGTCGAGTCGGCATTTTTCGTAATGGGCGGTTCGAACGCCGTCGTCCACGTTATCGCGGGATCGGGAAGCGTCGAGGGAACACACGTCCGCGAACGGCAGGTCGCGCTCCTTACCTCCTCGCCCGCATCGGTTCATATAACTGCCGGGCCGGCGGGATTCGAGGCGCTGTTCATCAGCGGCACGCCGATCGGGGAGCCCGTCGTGCGCTATGGACCGTTCGTGATGAACACGCGCGAAGAGATCGCACAGGCGATCGCCGATCTGCAAGCTGGCCGCTTCAGCGAAATCGCCAGAACGTAGCAAACGCCGCGCAAAACTGTTGGCAGCCTCGACGGGCAGGCTGCCGGTTTGTCATCCCGAGCGAGCGAAGTGCGAAGCACCGAGTGCTTTCGAGGGAAGCGCCTCAAGGCAATAGCCCGCGATACATCTTCCCGTCTTCTTCGCTAAAGCAGCACACGATCACGCGTTCGGGTGCCTGGTGCACTTCACACCAATCGCGCACGGCTTCCACCGCGACGTGCGCAGCCGCGTCTTTAGGGTAACCATAAACACCGGTCGAGATCGCGGGAAACGCGATCGATGCTGCACCTGCGTCGCTCGCAAGATCCAACGACGCGCGATATGCCGACGCCAGTAGGGCGACCTCACCGCGGCCTCCACCGCGCCATATCGGCCCAACTGCGTGAACGATCCACCGTGCCTTCGAGTCGAAACCAGGAGTGATGCGTGCCTCACCCGTGGGGCACGGCGCGACCAGCGTGCACGCCGCTACCAGCTGCGGCCCGGCTGCGCGAAAGATCGCTCCGCAGACGCCGCCACCCGGAGCCAGCGCCTCGTTTGCAGCGTTGACGATGACGTCAACCTCAAGCTGCGTTATATCACCGACGACGATCTCTATCATTTGAGCCCCTCGGAGAGGGTGGGATTCGAACCCACGGAACGCTCATCGCGTTCCGTGGGTTTCAAGTGCGCGACGCCTCGTGTTATAAGGTCGTGTCCCGCCGTATGCCCCCGTTTCTCGTGCGGCACGAGGCGAACCTACCACGGGATACGGCGTTATAAAGCGGTATAACAAGGCGACGTAGACTGCAGTTAGACTGACAACGCGACCGCTCCAAACGCGGGGAGTCCGTCGTCGCTACGCCTTGCGCCAAAAATGTACTCGGACGAAGGGACGCTCATCGACGATCTCGGCACTCTCGGCGTTGACAAGAGCGACACAAGGGTAATCACTTCAAGAGCGGAGTGAACCAGGGCTTCGGTACCGGCACGGCTACAACGAACAGCCCGTACTCCTGCGACTACGCGACTGCCCCGGGTGCCGTTGGCATCTCGCCGTGGGTAACTCTACGTTCCGAATCCGCAGACCGGTAAGTTTGTGGGCCTCGGACAGTACGAAGAGCCCAGCGCGGTGGTTGCGAACATCCACGCCACGTACGGCGTCTCGCCGAAGCTCCGCCTCATCTTGACGGCGGCGAGCCTCTGGCACACGTGCTTCGGCGGACCATCGACAGCATGGACCGCTGCCTACCCAGCCGGAGTGCACACCTGCGGCTACGCTGCGAACGGTGCGTCCGTGCTAGGTGTTCCCGGCGAGGGTTTCTACGTCGGCCAGGCGCCAACCGCGGCAACCAACGGCGTCGCGCCGCTGCCGTGGGAGCTGCAGTCGTACGCACCTTCGGCAACCGGAAACATCGGCGCGAGCGGCTACTTCCCATTCAACCTCTATCTCCAGACATAGCTCCATCTGTAATCTGGACTAGGGTTGAAGCGGTAACGTAAACCGCAGAGCACAACGAAGGCCCCGAGCTCGCTCGGGGTCTTCTCTCGTGTCATCCCGAGCGAGTGAAGTGCGCGAGCACCGAGCGACGTCGAGGGAAGCGCCTCATCGCATCGATCCGGCGCGAGTCCATAGTGTAACCGCTAAGAACGGTACCTCTTACCAACCTCTACTCTCCGCATATTCGGCGAATTAGATGGGAAAATCGACAAACGCTTCGGATCGCTTCTGGGCGGAATGC
This sequence comes from bacterium, assembly GCA_021807065.1. Classification (GTDB taxonomy): domain Bacteria; phylum Vulcanimicrobiota; class Vulcanimicrobiia; order Vulcanimicrobiales; family Vulcanimicrobiaceae; genus Tyrphobacter. Next base: position 5,846 of record JAKAPO010000090.1, on the reverse strand, counting down.
TCTCAAGGTCGTTGACGGTCATCATCGCGATTGTCGGGTTCGGGCTGCGATCGTCTCGCCGCATGCCGACGAAATAGCGGGCAACGAGGATAGTCGGCGCCAGAAGCCGCACTCTTCACCGTAGAGGTGCTACTGATGCGGACGATTTGGAGCCTCGGCCGCGGCGGAGCGGCCGTTATGCTCGCAGTTTCCTTCTTATTTACGAGCACTTACGCGATTGCCGGGGTCACGGGCGGACTTGCCGGCGTCGTGACGGATGCCACAACGCGGGCACCGATTGCGGGTGCGATGGTAACGGCACGTTCGCCGTCGCAGACGGCGACCACGACGACGGACGCAGGCGGGCACTTCGTCTTTCTCACGCTCGCACCCGACACGTACACGGTGCGCGTCGAGAAGAGCGGTTACCAGGGAGTGGCGCAGTCCGGATTCACGGTGCTCGCCGATCAGACGCAACAGGTGACGCTCGCCATGCAACCGGCGCTGAAAGTCATCGCAACCGCACGCACGGTCGCGTCCGCACTCGTCAAACCGGGCGTCGGCGGCGACCTCTACAACGTCACGCCGTCACAGCAGCAAGCCTCGGTCGCGCTCGGCGGCGGCGGCAACATGGCCAACGCCTACTCGGCGATCTCGGCCGTTCCGGGCGTCATGGTGCCGACCGGCGGTGCGGGGTGGCAGCAGATGGTGGTCATTCACGGCCAGAATCCGTACAGCGTCGGTTACGAGTACGACGGCGTTCCGGTCAACCGCGCCTTCGACAACTACACCAGTTCTACGTTTTCAAGCCTCGGATTGCAAGAGCTGCAAGTCTACACCGGCGGCGGCCCGGTCAGCGTTGCATCGAGCGGCATCTCCGGGTTCATCAATCAAGTCATCAAGAGCGGAACGTATCCGGGATATGCGTCACTCGCAGGCGTTGTCGGGACCGAAGCGTTCTACCACGAGGCGAAGTTCGAGGCCGGCGGCGCGACGCCGGATCGCAACTTCTCTTATTACGTCGGCCTGAGCGGTTACAATCAGTGGTACCGCTATGTCTCCAATCAGATGGGTGCCGCGCAGTTTGCGCCGGGCGGCCCGTTCGCGTACTACGAAGACTCAAATCTCTTCCAATATTTCAACTCGGCCGATTACGGCTACGGAGTGACATCGCTCTGCACCACGACGACCGGCCCCAACAGCGCGATCCTCCTTGGCGGCACGCCGTGGAACCCTGCGTCGCATTATTTCGGCTGTCTCATGAACGGGGAGCCGTCGCTCGTCGGCAATAGCTTCTCGTGGATCAGCGACCGCGAGGACGTTATCAACCTGCACTTCGGCATTCAGCGGCGCGACGGTCAGCGCGACGACATCCAAGCGCTTTGGTCGGCGTCGTCGCTCTTGACGAGCACATATACGTCGCCGAGCGATCAGTGGGGCTACACCCGCATGGCGCTCATCGAGAGCGGCGTGCCGTACAATCCGAATCCCAACAGCTTCTTCGGCAACACGGCCTGCGCACCGTACTGCGCGAACTATCCGTATTACAATGACGCGACGATGTACAATCTGCCGTTCGGTACGGTCGTCAACCCGGGAACGGGCGTTGCCGGCACGCCGTACGGCTACTACTATTTCCCCGACAGCCCAACGAATCGCGGATTCCTCGGGCAACTGCCGTTGAATCAGCAGGATCCTGAATGGAACGACGTCGGTATCCTTAAGCTGCAGTGGACGCATCCATTCAGTGACTCCGCCTACGTGCGCGTCTATGCCTATAGCATGTATTCGGATTGGAACCTCATCGGCGCAAACACGACTTATGGCGATTCGTTCGGGCCGATCTTCCCCGACGCGGAAGACTATCTGCTTACCACGCACACCGGCGGCGGCGAGATCGTGCTCGCCGATCAGATCAACGACGAAAATCTCTTGCAGTTGACCGGCAATTACGTCACGGCGACGACAAGCCGCTGGTACAACACGGGCTTCATTAGCGGATCCACGTGCTCTCCGCTTATCGGAGGCGGTCCGCCGCAGGCATGCACGTCGCCGTCCGAGATTGGCCTCGTCTCGCAGTCGGGCGGGCGATATACTTGTTGGAATCCGACGACGATGACCGCGACCCCGTGTGAACCAGCCCTTGATACCGGGACCGGCGGCGAAGAGTTCAATACGCCGTACGACAACGCGACCGGCGTTCTGTCCGATGGCGTCACACCGATTCCGGCCACGAGCGGCGCGGCCCTGGCTGCAGGCGCGCAATGGGAGACGCTCTGGAACACGAACGCAGCGGCGTCGGATAACACGGTCACGCCGCAGTTCTACAACGTCAATCTCTCCGAAGAGTTCAGGCCGAGCGATCGGTGGGTCATCGATCTTGCCGGTCGCTACGACAACTACAACTACCTGCTAACGAACACCGCGAATCCGCAGAACGAATTCTACGCGCAGATTCTCCAAGATCTCTCATGCGTGAATCCGGTCAGCGATACCCCGGCGCTCACACCGCTCGCCCCCGGTCAACTACCGCCGCCGTCCCTCGCATACTATCAGACGTGTCCGACGGGCTACGTCCATCCCGACGGCGTCGGCGGTCATCCGCTCTTCACCGACGCCTCGCCGCCGAACTACGATATCAGCTACTGGTCGGGGCGCTTCTCGGCTACGTATAACTCCGACCCGAGCACGGTGTGGCGCATCTCGGCAGGGAGATATATCGAGCCGCCGTTCACCGCTTCGGTGCAGTACGTCAACTCCTCGGGCAACAATCTCGGGCAGTGGGGAACGTTCATGCAGTTCGGGTTCTTCTCGCCGTTCCACGCGATCCCGGCGCAGTCGTCGGCGCAGTACGATTTCTCGTGGGAACACCACTTCGCCGGCTCCAACGTTTCGGTGAAGATCACGCCGTTCTACAGTTACTCTTCGAACTGGCAGCAAGATTACTTCATCGGCCCAGGCTACGTGACCGACATCCCGGTCGGAAATTTCCGCAGTTACGGCGTGGAGGGAGAGATCCAAGCCGGCGACTTCGCAGCAAACGGATTTTCGGGGTTGCTTTCGTTCGCCTATACGAATGCGGCGGTACGCTATAGATCGCTGATGGGTGAGAGCAGCGTCTTGCAGCTGGATACGGCGATTGAGGCGTACGATTGCTACACTAAGTCGTATTACTCGGCCAACGCCGCGTTCTGTAACAAGACTTTCCCGCAGCTCGCATTGTCGGGTGGAGCGTCAGACTGCTACATCGCCTCTGCGAGCCCAAGCGGTGCGTCGGCCGATCCGGGATGCCCGAATCCGAGCGACATCACGAATCCCTATTACAATCAGGCGCCACAGCCCATCATGGATCCGAACGGCTGGTGGCCCGATCCCGCCACCGCCGGCAGCGGGCTGTTCCTGGGAGCGGCGTATAACGACGCGGCGGGATTCTCGGTGCCGTACACGGCGACGTTCATCCTCAACTACCGCATCAACAAGTTCGCGATCACGCCGAGCATCCAGTACATGTCTGGTTCGAAGTACGGCTCGCCGATGGATTTCCCGGGGGTCGACCCGGTGGCATGCGCAGCGACGGGAGTGAATCAGGGCACGACCGGCGTTGCGACGACGAACAACCCGCAGAACTGCGACTACACCACGTACTTCGGCGGCAGCACCTCGCCATGGGGCACGCTGTTCGTTCCTGACCCGCAGACGGGCACGTTTGCAAACTTCGGTCAGTACACCGAGCCGGGCATCGTGCTGGCGAATTTGCAGCTCAGCTACGACGTCTCGCCCAAAGTTCGGCTCGTCGTGACCGCAGCTGACCTTGCATGGACCTGTTTCGGCGGATCGAACGAACCGTGGACGAAAGCGTATCCGCCAGGTTACTACGTCTGCGGCTACGACGTGAATACGGTGAACTACGTCGGTGGTCTCAACGGTGCGGGAGCGTACGTTGGCGCGAGTCCGAACGACGTCGCGGCAAACGGCGTCAGACCGGCGCCATGGGAGTTGCAATCCTACGTTCCGCAACCATTTGCCGCGGGCAGCTTCAATGCGTATTGGCCGGTAAATATCTTCGTCCAAGCGCAGATTCACATCTGAATAGCTACGGCTACTTCTGCGAGGAGTGCGATGACGCAGAAAGCCTTGCGGCACAAGCGTTTGCGCGACACGCGATTTTTTGCAAACGACGCGTGCACAGACCCAAGCGAGGAGCGCCTAGCGCCGGGCCCAAGCGCAATGCGCAAAAAGGACTGATTTTACAAGGGTTTTCGCGCTATGCCCCCGCGCGACGCCACGCAGGAGGGGGCGCAGTCTCAGGGCCCTTCCTCTATGCCCGCGCCGCTGCGTAAGGGGATAGGAGTTAAGCAATCCCAAACGCCGCCCCCTGCCCTCCCGAAGAACCCTTTATCTCGATTCAAAGCGAGGCCAAGGTGGCGTTGCGACAGTTCGTTTGGAACTCATTTTAGAGCGGCGTAGGCGCAACCTTGTACAAAGACGTCGCCGAGGAACTTCAGGAAGGGGCTCGCGTGAGCAAGGCCAACCGCCACGCGTCTGAGCCCAGACTCGTCCTCAGGAAAACGCAATTCCCAGCGGTCGTAAACCCGGGTGAAACCAACTTCCGCTAACATACGCCGCGCCTTCCAGGGGGTGAACCAGTTGATCGCGGGGCCCTGTGTCTGTCCCACCAATCCGGGGCGATTGCGCTCCGCCCACTCCATTATACGTCGTTTCATGGCGCCTGGGTACCAACCGAAAGCGGGAAACCCGCTGATCTCCGCCTGGCGTGGACACAAACTGCTCGCCGTCCAAAACCAAAAGACCCCGCCGGGACGAAGCACGCGAAAGGCCTCGCGAAACATCGCTTCCACGTCCGCGACATGCTCGACGACGCTTTTTGCATGCACCACGTCGAAAGATCCTGTCTTCAGCGGAATGGCTTCTGCAGAGCCGTTCACTATGGTAACGCTTTCGCCCAAGTGTTCTGCGACTTTCAGCGCTGTGTCTCGTGCTTGGCAAAACGGCTCTACACCGATTGCCTTGTAACCGAGGCTGGCACACGCAACGAGGAATAGCCCCTGCGCGGTGCCGATATCAGCGACCTGCGCCCCCGGTTTTAATGATGTAATGCGGGATAGACGCGTAAACAAGGCGCTCGCATGCGCCATCTCGCCGGGAAGCGCCTTCAGTGCCTCGTCGACCGATAATCGCTCGGTAGCATGCATCATGTTAGATTGTATGGTTTTGCAAGCTCGAGCGACTTGGGGCTTCCGGCACTATATGGTGGGGCCGCTAGGTCGCTAGTGCCTGATTTCAGTTGCAAGTGATATTGGCCGCACTCGTCACCGAGGGCTTAACGCGAAGGTACTAAAGAGGTGAAGTAGTTATAAAGTTCGGCCGGTTCGCACAGCGCGCGGTCGGAAAGACCGGCATCCTGCACGTGCGCCAATCGGTCGAAATAGCGCGCGGACATATCGGCTTCAAGGCTCCGAAAAACGGCGAGCTGCGCACCCTCAGTGTCGGCAAGGACACGGTCGCGGCACTCGAGGCGCACCGCAAACTGCAGCACGCGCAGATCTTTGAGCCTCGTCGGCTGGGCTTGCCGTACGACACGAAGCTCAACCTGATCTTTGTGCGCGAGGACGGCACGATTTGGCATCCCGATTCCTTCGCATTTCACGTCCGCAAGGTCATGAAAACCGCGCAGATTTGGCATGCGCGCCTGCACAATTTGCGACATAGCTGCGCGTCGTTGCTGATCGCAAGCGGTGAGTCGTTGAAAGTAGTCAGTGACCGGCTGGGGCATTCGAGTATTGGTATCACCGCCGACACCTACGGCCATGTGTATGCCGCCCAGCAAGACGGGGCCGCTGCAGATC
>JAKAPO010000089.1:3372-8330 GCA_021807065.1 bacterium | reverse complement strand
GTCCTCGCGACGAGCGCCGATCGATTGCGCCCCGAAAATCGACGCGGTGATGCCGATCGAGATGGCGGGAAACTGCACGTACGAGACAACCTGGTTAACGGCGCCGTACGCCGCCGTTGCGCTCGAACCGAAGTGGTTGACGAACGAGATGATCGCGACCTCGGAGAGCGAGAGCATGATCATCTGAATGCCGGTTGGAATGCCGATGCGCAGCACGTTCCACAGAATGCGCCAGTCCGTCGCAAACATATCGCGTGCCGTCTCCATGTCGAACTGCAGCGGATGGTTCGTTAGTCGAAGCCGCACAAGAAGTGCAGCGAACGTTATGCCCTGACTCAGCAGGCTCGCGACCGCAACGCTGACGACGCCGAGCCGCGGCAAACCCCACCACCCCAAGATGAGCGCCGGCATGAGCGGGACGAACAGCAGCGTGCTCAGCAGTAGAAAATAGAACGGCGTCTGCGCGTCGCCGATGCCGCGCAAAAACGTCGTGTAGACGAGGTACGGAAAGAGCACCGGCGCAGCCAGAAAGATAACGCGCGTGTACGCATCCGACTGCGCAATGATGTTCGCGGGGGTTCCAAGCAACTGCAGCATCTGCGGCGACCAGAGTTCACCGACGATCGCGACGACGATGCTGAACGCGACGGTCGCGCCGAGAACCGTGCCGGCAACTTTCTTAACCTTGTGCTCGTCGCCCGCGCCGAACGCTTGACCGATGAGCACGCTCGAGCCGCTGGCGATCCCAAACAGAAACGAAAACAGTAAGAAGACGATGGGAAAGACCGCCGAGACCGCTGCCAGCGCATCGGTCCCGATGAGCCGGCCGAGGAAGACGCTGCCGATCGTCTGCGATGCTGATTGCAAGATGTTGCTCAGCATCATCGGCACGAGAAAGATGACGAAGATCAGCCACAGCGGCCGCGACTCGTCGAAGATGTTTACTCCGGGACGCCGCGCGGCGGCCGTGGCCTGCGCCATGCGCTACTCCTGTGCTAAGAGCGTATAGATGTCTTTGCGCGCGCGATCGATCAGATCGCGCACGCGCGCAACGGTCTCCGTCTTTGCCGTCGCACCGACCGACTTCACGGCGTCCACCAGCCGCTCGAGCGCATCGTGTAGTTCGTCGGCGGGCTCCTCTTCGGGTTCCGCCGTCGCTTCTTTGAAGAACGCGGCGACCTCGGCCGCGCGTTCGCCCAGAAACTGACGCCCTTTGTCGGTGATCTCATAGGTGCGCCGCTCGCCCTCTTGGCGGCTCGTGACGTAGCCTTGCCTCTCCAGAAACGCGAGCAGCGGATAGACCGAGCCTGGGCCGGCTCCCCAGCCGTGTTCGCGAAACGCGCGAATCAGGTCGTAGCCATGGCGCGGCAGCTCCGAGAGCAGCTTCAGAACGACGTACTTGAGCGCTCCGCGGCGGAAGCGCCGCCCGCGATGGCGTCGCCACGTGCTCCACTCCGAGTGCCCCCAGCGGTCTTCGCCCCAGAAATCAGTATCTTTCATATGGCTAGTCTATGCGATATATCGCATAATGTCAAATCATGCGAGCCGCTGAGCGGTCTCGAAGCGAAGAGAACTCGAGCATGCGTCTAGATAAGTTCATGAAGGTGGCGCGCCTGGCGCGGCGACGGAGCGAGGCGCACGAGGCGCTGGAGCATCACCGGGTGCGCAAGAACGGCGTGCCGCTCAAGCCAGGCTATGCGGTCAAGCCGGGCGACGTTCTGGAGATCCACTACGCGACGCGCCGCGTCACCGTCTGCGTGCGCGAGGTCCCACTGCGCGTGACCCCGTCGCTGCGCCCGGCGGATCTCTACGAAGAGCTCGGGGTAGTAGAAGAGTGAACGCCGGCATCTGCGGCGACACGAAAGACGCTCTTGCGCGCGAGCTTCCCGCGCAAGGACATTGCCGGATCGCATTGCAGAGAGCGCTAGCATGGTACGGCCGGGATGCCGGCAACGAGTCGTTTGTCACGCATCGCAACGCGGTTGCGCGCTTGTTCTGGACGCTGCTCGACGATCGCAAACGCCGGCGCATCGTAGCCCATGCGACAAAGCGGCTGCATCGCGCGCCGCGCTTCTCCATCTCGCTGCCGCGGCACCTGAGTGCCGTTCCGGCGCTTCCACACGCGCGCTGCGACTGCATCATGGAGGTGCGTGCGGCCTTCTTGTTATTCGGTTCGGTTGCCGCCGGCACACGCGGCTATCATCTCGACTTCGTCGCACCCGACGAGGAGCGTACCGCACGCCTGGAACGCATGCTGCGTGCGATCGAGTCCGTACCCAAGAAAAGTAGGCGCCGAAGAAAGACCGTGCTCTACTTCAAGAGCTTCGAAGCGATTGCAGACCTCCTAGCCCGCATCGGCGCACACGCAGCGGTGCTGACGTTGCAGGACGTGCGCGCGCTGCGCGAGACGAAGAATCGCGTGCGGCGCCTGGTCAATACGGAAACGGCAAATCTGGGACGCACTGCGGCGGCCGCCGGCGCACAGCGGCGCACGATCGAGTACGTCGCGCGCACACACGGGTTGCGCCGTCTCTCTCGCCCGTTACGCGAAATCGCAACGTTGCGCTTACGTTTTCCGGACGAATCGCTCGCAGAACTCGGACGACGCTGTCACCCGCCGATCGGCAAGCCCGCGGTCTCCAGCCGGCTCGCATCCCTCTCGCGCCTGGCGTCTCGCCTACGGCAGGGGCATGGAGACAAATCAGGGTAAGAGCGCCGGATGCGCATTGGAATCAACGGCTTTGGCCGTATCGGACGTAACTTCGCAAAGGCGCTCTTCGAGCGCCGTCCTCATGTCGAAGTCGTCGCCGTCAACGATCTGACCAGCGCCGCGGAGTGCGCGCATCTTTTCAAGTACGACAGCAACTACGGCACGTACGGCCGCGACGTGCGCGCCGAGGGCGATACGCTGATGATCGACGGCCGGCACATCAAAGTGCTTGCGGAGCGCGATCCGGGAAAACTCCCGTGGCGCGATCTTGGGGTCGACGTCGTCGTGGAGTCGACGGGCCTCTTCACCGATGCCGCGAAGGCGCGCGCCCACATCGACAGCGGCGGCGCGCGCAAAGTCATCATCTCGGCACCGGCCAAAGGCGAAGATATCACGATCGTTCTCGGGGTGAACGACCGCCGGTACGATCCCGCGATGCATCACGTCATCTCCAATGCATCGTGTACGACCAACTGCCTGGCGACCGCGGTGAAGCCGCTGGTCGATCGCCTCGGCTGGGTCAAGGGCTTTATGACCACCGTGCACTCGTACACGAACGATCAGCACATCCTGGACGCGCCGCACAAAGACTGGCGCCGCGCGCGCAATGCGGCGACAAACATCGTTCCGACGTCGACCGGCGCGGCGAAAGCGCTCTATCTCACCATTCCCGAAGTGGAAGGAAGCTTCGACGGCTTCGCTTTGCGCGTTCCGACCCCAACCGTCTCGCTCATCTACCTCGTCGCCCAGGTGAAGAAAGCCACGACGAAAGAAGCCTTGAACGCGCTACTGAAGAACGCAGCCGAGAACGAATTGTCCGAGTACGTCGCTTTCAGCGAAGAGGAACTCGTCTCCAGCGACTTCAAGCACTCCCCATATAGCTCGATCATCGACGCGAAGCTCACCAACGCCAACGGCGATTTGGTGCAGATCGGCGCCTGGTACGACAACGAGTGGGGCTATTCGTGCCGCCTCGCCGAGCTGACCGCGATGATCTTGGAGAAACTTCCTGCACGAGTCTGATGCGCCTCCCTCGACGTCGCTCAGTGCTCGCACGTCGCTCGCTCGGGATGACAAGAGCCATTTGCATTCGTTCGTGGGTGGACTTTCACGGTCCAGCACGCACTCGGGATGACACATGCAAGAAGCCGCTGCCACATGCACAGGCGATGACACGTGAAAAGCATCGACGATCTTGACGTCGCTGGAAAGCGCGTGCTCGTTCGCGAGGACCTCAACGTTCCGTTGCAACGTGACGGCGCATCCGTCACGGTTGCCGATGCGACCCGAATCGATGCGGCGGTACCGACGCTGCGCAGCCTTCGCGAACGCAAGGCACGCGTCGTCGTGCTCTCGCATCTCGGCCGGCCGAGCGGCGAACGCAATCGAAAATACTCGCTGCGCCCGATCGTCCCACTGCTCGCGCAGCGGCTCGGCTGCGACGTCGCGTTCGCCGATGACTGCATCGGCGAAGCCGCAAGGAGCGTCGTGGATGCCCTGCGCGACGGCGGCGTCGCGCTCTTGGAGAACGTGCGCTTTCATCCCGGCGAGGAGCGCAACGATCCGGCATTCGCGAAGGAGCTGGCCGCGCTGGGCGATCTCTACGTCGACGACGCATTCGGTACGGCGCACCGTGCGCACGCTTCGACCGAGGCCCTCGCGCATCTGTTGCCGCACGCCGCGGGACCATTGATGGTCGCGGAACTTGCGGCGCTCGAACCGTTGATGACGGATCCAGCGAAGCCGTACGTCTGCGTCATCGGCGGCGCCAAAGTCAAAGATAAGATCGGCGTGCTCACCGCGCTGATGCAACGCGTCGACGCTTTCTGCGTCGGAGGCGGCATGGCCAACACGCTGCTCGCCGCGCGCGGCGTAAACGTCGGGCGCTCGCTGCGAGACGATGACCTCGCTCCGGCGCATGACATTCTCGCGAAGCTGGAGCAGCGTCGCGTCGCGCTGCACCTTCCCGTCGACGCCGTAATTGCATCGAGCTTCGACGCCGGCGAAGGCGCGTACACGGTTAGCATCGCCTCGGTCGGCGACGGCATGATTCTCGACATCGGGCCCGCAACCGCTGCGGCATATGCGAAGGTCGTCGAGGCCGCAAAGACGATCGTCTTCAACGGGCCGATGGGCGTGTACGAGAAACCCGCCTACCGGAGCGGCACGAAGGCGGTGGGCGAAGCGATTGCGCGAGCGACGGCGGCGGGCGCGATGAGCATCGTCGGCGGCGGAGACGCGGCGGCCG
>JAKAPO010000089.1:0-3362 GCA_021807065.1 bacterium | reverse complement strand
GGCGGCCGCGGCTCATCTGCTCGGATTTGCGGGTGCGATGACGCACGTGTCGACTGGAGGCGGTGCGACGCTCGAGTTTCTCGAGGGCAAGACGCTTCCGGGTGTGGCCGCACTCGGGTGACGCGCATCGTCGTCGGCAACTGGAAGATGCACGAAACCTCGGCGCAGGCGTCGGTGCTCGCGCGTGGGATCGCCGCTGCGCTCGCGGACGAGCCCCGGTCGGCAACAGTCGTTCTCGCACCGCCGTTCACGGCGCTCGAAGCGGTGCGGAAAAGTATACATGGCACGCACCTCGTGCTCGGCGCGCAGACGATGCACTGGGCCGACGAAGGCGCGTTCACCGGCGAGATCTCGCCGCCGATGCTGCTCGAGCTGGGCGTTCGCTACGTCATTCTCGGCCACTCGGAGCGGCGCCGATACTGCGGCGAGGTCGACGCCGAGATCAATCGCAAGGTGCGCGCCGCGCTCGGTCATGGCCTGGTTCCGATCGTTGCCGTCGGCGAGAGCGAACAGGAACGCGACGCCGGGATCACAGACGAACGCGTGACCGCACAGATTCGTGCGGCATTCGAAGGCGTCGCCGCAACGGATCTCCGCAACGCCGTCGTCGCATACGAACCTGTTTGGGCGATCGGCACGGGACGCAACTGCGATCCGCAAGAGGCGGATCGCGTGATGGGAACGATTCGCGCGAGCATTCCCGGCCTCGAAAGCACGCCGTTTCTCTACGGAGGCAGCGTGTCGCCGGCAAACTTTGCCTCGTATCTCGCACGCGCCAACTGCCAAGGGGGTCTCGTAGGCGGCGCATCGCTGGACAGCGCGAGTTTCGCGCAACTCGTTCATCTCGCAGAGCGCGGAACGTGAAGTATCGCCCGCTGGTTCTCGCCATTCTCGACGGCTGGGGTTGCCGCGACGAGCGCAACGGCAATGCGATCGCGGCCGCGCGCCTTCCTACGTGGAGAACGCTCGTGGAGCAGCGTCCGTTTGCGGCGCTTCATGCCTCGGGTGAGTGGGTTGGCCTCCCAAAAGGCATCATGGGGAACAGCGAGGTCGGCCACCTGAATCTGGGCGCCGGCCGCGTCGTTCCCCAGGGCGTGACGCTCATCAATGCCGACATCAAGAGCGGCGATTTTACGCGGAATCGCGTGCTGCAAGAAGCGATCGCGCACGTGCGAAGGAGCGGCGGTTACCTGCATCTTCTCGGGTTACTTTCCGACGGTTGCGTGCACAGCTCGCTGACGCATCTCTTCGCATTGATCGACGCAGCCTGCGCCGCGAACGTCAAGTTCGCAATTGACGCGTTTCTCGACGGTCGCGATGTCCCGCCCCGCTCGGCTTTGCACTACGTGAAACAGCTGCACGCTCATCTCGCCGATTGCGTCCGCACCGATGCGACCGCGAGCATTGCGGGGCGTTACTACGCGATGGATCGCGACCGTCGGTGGGAGCGAACGCAGGCTGCGTATCGCGCGCTGACGGGAGGAGAGGCGCTGCACGCCGACGGCGCGGTCGCGGCGGTGCGATCCGCCTACGAGCGCGGCGAGAGCGATGAGTTCGTGAAGCCGACCGTCGTCGGCGATCCGCGTCCTATCCGCGACGGCGACGCGTGCATCTTCTTCAACTTTCGTCCCGATCGGGCGCGTCAGCTGACGACGCTCTTCAACGAAGCGCTCGAGAAGGGCTCGTGGCACGACGGCTTCTTCGCCACGATGACGAAGTACGACGAAACGTATCCCAATCCGGTGCTCTTCGGCCCGCATCCGCAGTACGACACCTTCGGCGACGTCGTTTCGCGCGAAGGATTGCGGCAGCTACGGTTGGCCGAAACGGAGAAGTACGCGCACGTGACCTACTTCTTCAACGGCGGCCGCGAGGAAGTGCTGCCCGGCGAGTACCGCAAGCTCGTTCCGTCGGATCGCAGCGTGCCTACATACGATCTCGCGCCGGCGATGCGCGCACCGGAAATAACCGATTACGCGGTGCAGGCAATCGCGCAAGGGACGTACGACGTGATCGTGATGAACTACGCGAACGCGGATATGGTCGGCCATACCGGGAACTGGAATGCCACGCTCGAGGCGCTCGAGGTGATCGACACCCAGTTGAAGCGGCTCACGACGGCGGTGCTCGATGCCGGAGGATTGCTCGCGATCACCGCCGATCACGGCAACGCGGAGGAGAAGATCGACCCTGCCGGCAACCCGCTCACCGCGCACACAACCAACCCCGTACCGTTCGTGCTCGTTGCGAACGATCTCGACGTGCACTTGGCAGCGACGGGCAAACTCGGCGACGTCGCACCGACGCTGCTCGAGCTTTCCAGCCTCCCCGTTCCAAAAGCGATGGCCGGCGACAATCTGTCATCCCGAGCGAGCGAGCTGCGCCAGCAGTGAGCGAAGCCGAAGGACAGACGAAATCAATGCAGACTGACAAAGACTCAACCCTCATCAAAGATGCCGCTCAGGGCGAGGTTGACGTCGGCATCGTTCTCGGAAGCGGTCTTGCGGAGGCGCTTGGCTCGGCTTTTCAGCGGGTAGCGATTCCATACGGCGATTTGCCGTCGCTGCCGTTCAAGTCGCTCCCCGGCCATCACGGACAGGCGTTCGTCGGCTTGTGGCAAGGAAAGCGCGTCCTCGCGCTCTCCGGTCGCGCGCATCTCTACCAAGGATTCACGGCAGGCGAGGTCACGGCAAACGTGAGGCTCGCGAAGGCGTCGGGAGCGCGCGCACTCATCCTCACCAACGCGGCCGGTGCGCTCAATCCCGTCTACGACGCCGGCGATCTCATGCTGATCGCCGATCACCTGAACCTCACCGGGTGCAATCCGTTGCTCGATGCCGAGGCTTCGCCGCGGTTTGTCGACATGTCGGAGGCCTACTCGCCGCGCCTGCGCGCAGTCGCACGGCGTCACGCCTCGCCGGAGCATCGCCTGCGTGAAGGCGTCTACGTCGGCTTGGTCGGCCCGAGCTACGAAACGGCGGCTGAGGCGCGTTACCTGCGCACGATCGGCGGCGACGCAGTCGGTATGTCGACGGTGCTCGAAACGATTATGGCGCGCTCCCTCGACATGGAAGTGCTCGGCTTCAGCCTCATCACCAACGTCGTCGGCGCAACGGAGACTACCCACGAAGAGGTGATGGCGACGGCGCGCGCGAGTGCCCCCGGCCTCGCCGCCCTCATCGAAAAGGCGCTGGTAGAAATCTGATAACTATTCGACCGTTGTGAAAAGCATGGACATATGTTCCACGCAGTTCTTCCTGTTTCTACGCCGCTGGTTTCACCGTCGTCTGGTGACGACGACCAGCGCCTTCGGCTCCACAGGCTGACCCGGCCCAACTCTCCGGGTATCGCGCGAGGTTGCG
>JAKAPO010000088.1 GCA_021807065.1 bacterium | reverse complement strand
CTAGGAGTGTGTCGGGCTTGGGCACATCTCCGTCTTCCGGCCGCCTTTTGTCCGGATACTTCGTTGCTCATCGGTCACGAAGCTACGGCTTCGCTCCCTCCTCGGCGCCTCGTCTTCGAACAAAGCGCGGCGCAGAATCCGAAAATGGCCGAAGTCCGACAAACTCCTAGACAAGAGCGGGAGGCGCTCGCTAAAGAGATTCTCTCCCTCTCGCAGGCCGACGAGACGGAGGTATCGATTGCATCGACCGACGCCTCTCTGACGAGGTTCACGCATGAAACGTTCAATCAGAACGTCGCGGCAAAAGCGAACGACGTCTCTATACGAGCGATCGTCGGCGGCCGGACCGGCGTCGCCTCGAGCAATCTTCTCGCAGAAGAACCGCGGGCGCTGATCGAACGTGCGGTCGCAATCGCACGCCTCTCTCCAAGAGACCCGATGCTGCCTCCCCTTCCCGCCGGGGTCGCGCCTCCCACGCCCGCACGAGCATTCGTCGACGCAACCGCTCGCGCAACGCCGAATGAACGCGCGAAACAGTGCGAGCTGATCTTCGCCGCAGCGGAGGAGGCGGGGTGCTGGTGTGCCGGTTACTCCTCGACGTCATCCACCGGATTCACCGTTGCAAATACGAACGGCGCTCTGTCATCCTTCGATGGGACCGACGCTGCCGTCAACGTAAAGATGATCGGTGCCGACGCGAGCGGTTGGGCGGAGTCGCACTCGTCGGACGTCGGTCTCGTCGACGCCGGCACAGCCGGTAGGCGCGCAGCGGAGAAGGCGCGCGCCGGTGCGGCGCCGCGTGACGCCGATCCCGGGATGTGGACGGTCGTCCTCGAACCCGCCGCTTTCGGCGAACTCTTTGCCTATCTTGGCGCGCATTTCTCCGCGCAGAATTACGATGAGGGTTCCTCGTTTTGCAGCCAGGGGCTCGATCGACCGTATTTCGCCGAGAACGTATGTGTCTATGACGACTACGCTCATCCCTTGCATCCCGGCATGCCTTTCGACTTCGAAGGATACCCAACGCAGCGCCTGACACTGGTCGAGAACGGCGTCGTTCGCAACGTCGTGACCGACAGTTACTACGCACGCAGGCTCGCGCGCGACAACACCGGACATGCGCTTCCGGCTCCCAACGCATACGGTCCGCAGGCTCGGAATCTGGTCGTTGCCGCCGGAACCCTCACGCTAGACGAGCTGATTGCGACGACCCGGCGCGGAATTCTCGTTACGCGTTTCTGGTACATCCGAACGGTGGATCAGAAGAAAGCAATCGTGACCGGCATGACGCGCGATGGAACGTTTCTCATCGAAGGTGGGCGCGTCGTCGCCGGTTTGCGCAATCTCCGCTTCAATCAGAGCATTCTCGAAGCGTTGCGCGCGTGTACGTTTTCCAGCGAGCAGCGCCGCACCGCCAGCTACGGTTACGACCTAGTCGTTCCCGCCGCCCGTATCGAGCGTTTCAACTTCACGAGCGGAACCGAGTTCTAGCGCCCTGCTGCAGAAACAGGAACGCGCCACCGACGACGAGCACTAATCCGGCGATGACCGCCGGCAAGGAAGGCGCGGCAATAACGTCTACGGCAGGATATGTCGCTATGACGCCTCGCAGCCGGACTCCGCCGGCCTGGATGGTCTCGCCGCTGCGCGCCAAGCGAATCGCGTGGGGCAGCGGTCTGTCGGCCTGATCGTCCACGGCAAAGAGTACGGCCGGAGCCGGCGTACCCGTCACGCCGCGCAATGCGGCAATCTGTTGTGCGCTAAAGAGCACCGCCTTTACGATACGGTGAGCCGCCGGCAGCGCAAACGAATCGAAGGGCAGGTCGAGCCCCGAGATCTCCTGCGTGCTCTCCATCATCAGCACCGGCGAGAGAAAGACGCTTCCCGTGGGCTGCGTGACGGTGAGATGCGCGCCGTTCGCATCATAGGCGTCGACGCGAACCACCGTCCTCGGTATGGGACGCAAGATGAAGGACCCCAAGTAGCGCTCGCGTGAGACCGGAACGACGGGTGTGTGCGAACGCACGAGTTCGGGCGTCGTCGAGTCTGCGATGCTCGGGAACGCCAGGACGCCACCCATCTCAGCGAGCGCGATCTCTTGACCTGGAGCACCGACGAACGTGCGTGGATCGGGGGCAAAGAGCCCGTTCACGATGCCAGCAAATCCGAGGATGCCGGCGCCCAGTGCAATGGCGACCAGGGCTGCGGTTTGCGGTCCCTCCGTTGAGCGCAACGCCCTGCGCGCGTAGAGCACGAGCGCGACTATAAGCGCGAGCAGCGCGACGTTATACCAACCGCTATGAAAGACCGCGCGATCGGGAAGCACCGTTTCGATGAGCACGGCTACGCAGAGAGCCACGACCGTGTAGGCGAACGCCTTCACTTACGGAGCCTTATGCTGCGTTAGCAGCGGCCCTACTGCGGCTTGCATCTGCTGGTAGGTGAGCGGGCCGTCGAACCCGCGGACGATCACCCCGCGACGATTCACGATGATCGTGGTAGGCAAACCGAGCGCAGCATACGCTCGCCCGTAGAGTTGACCGCTGTCGATCCAAATTGGATAGCGAACGTCCAGGGCGCGCGCAAAATCGCGGGCGCGCTGTGCCGATTCACCCTGGTCGACGCCGACGACGACCAGGCCACTCGCCCGCTCGCGCGCGGCGAGTCGCTGCAAATCGGGCATCTCTTCGCGACAAGGCGGACACCATGTCGCCCACAAATTCATGAGCACGACCCTGCCGCGATATTGGCGAAGAGATACCGCCGCACCACGATCGTCTTGCAGTACGAACACCGGCGCGACGCGCCCGACTATTCCTCCCGGACCGGCTACGTGCGGTGCCTGACCGCTAAAGATCGGCACGAGTACCACAGCCGCGATGATAACCGCAACCGCACCGGTGATCCACGGCAACGTCACGCGCAATCTGCTAGGAGTTTGTTGGGGTTGGGCCATTTGCGGTTTCGGTGTCGAGTTTGGTTCGAAGACGGGGCGCCGACGAGGGAGCGAAGCCGTAGCTTCGCAACCGCTGAGCGACGAAGTATCCGGACAAGAGGCGACCCGCAGACGGGGATGCGCCTAACTCCGACGAGCTCCTTGTATCCAGGGTTCTCCCTCCATCAGCGCAAAGCCGCAGGCGTGCCCGCTCGAATACTCGACGGCAGAGCCGTCGCCGCCGAACTCGGTGCCGTGCTTCGCCCTCGTATCGTTGCGCTACGAGAGCGTGGGATTCATCCCAAACTCGCAATACTCTTCGTCGGCGACGATGCCGCGAGCCTTTCTTACGTTCGTACGCTCGAGCGCGCCGGCGAGCGCGTGGGGATTGCGACTGAAGTCGAACGGCTACCGGTCTCGGCACGCGAGGATGACGTGCGCGCGCGCCTGTCGCGCTATCGGGACGACTGCAGCGTCCATGGCGTCATGCTGCAACAGCCGTTGCCGGAGCATCTCGACATTCGCGCGATCGCCGATGCGATGCCGCAATATAAAGACGTCGACGGCTGCCACCCCGCCAATGAAGGCAGCCTCGCATTCGGCAAGAGCACGTTGTTCGTCCCGGCAACTCCCGCCGCCGTCATGTTATTGCTGGAGCGCAGCCCGCACTGGCCGCTGCACGGGCGCAATGCGGCCATGATCGGGCGCTCGGCGGTGGTCGGTGCCCCGGTCGCTCTGCTCATGCTTGCGGAGGACGCCAGCGTCACCGTCCTGCACAAGGCATCGCGCTCGCTGCAACCATACGTGCGCATGGCGGACGTCGTCGTCACCGCGACCGGCGTCCCTGGACTTCTTCGCGGCGAGGATTTCGCGCCGGGCGCAACCGTCATCGACGTGGGCACGACGTTAGTCGATAACAAGCTCGTTGGCGACGTCGATTTCGAGAGTGCCGCGAACGTTGCCGGCGCGCTGACACCTGTCCCGGGCGGCGTCGGACCCGTAACGAGCGTCGCGCTCCTGCGCAACGTCGTCATCGCCGCCGAACGATTTTCCGGAGCCTCAACATGAGCGACATTCTTCAGTATCTGGAAGAAGTACATCCGCAGCCACCTCCACTGCTGCTGGAGCTGGAGCAGCGCGGCCACGACGACGGAGTCCCCATAGTCTCGCGCGAGGTCGGGCGTTTTCTTGCGACGCTGGTGCACGCCATGCAAGCGAATCGAATTCTCGAGGTTGGCACCGCATACGGGTATTCGACGTTATGGATGGCACTCGCGCAACCCCCGGTTGGAACGATCTGGACCATCGACGTGGACGTCGCGCGCACGGACGTCGCGCGCTCCTACTTCGAGCGAGCCGGCGAGGCCGAGTCGATCGAAGTCCTGAATCAGCCCGCGCTCGAAGTGCTCGAGAATTTCCCGCAACGCAATCTCGACATCGTCTTCATCGACGCAGACAAACGCGAATACCGCGCGTATCTCGACCTCGCCATCCCGACATTGAAGCGCTCGGGCCTGGTCATCGTCGACAACTGTCTCTGGCACGGCAACGCCGCCCAGTCCGAAAGGCCGGACGATACGCCCGAGACGAAAGCGATCCGTGATTTCAACCGCTACTTTCTCTCACATCCTGATTTGGCCGCGACGATCCTCCCGTTGGGCGACGGCACCGGTATCGGCGCGCGCGTGCGTTGATCGCCGAAACTTTTCCCGTGGGCTCGCTCGCCTGCAACTGCACGGTGCTGGGCGACGAGCGAACGCGTGAGGCAGTCGTCATCGATGGCGGCGACGGAGTCGCCGATGTTCTCGAATGCCTGCATAGACATAACCTTCACGCGGAGCTGTTGATCCATACGCACGCGCACATCGACCACATCGGCGACGTCGGCAGGCTGCGCGCTCAGACCGGAGCTCGTGCGCTATTGCATCGAGCGGACGTCCCGCTCTATCGCTCGCTTGCGTCGCAAGCACAGTATATCGGGGCGATCGGCCCGGTTCCCCCGGTCGTTACGCTCGATGGCGAGCTGCGCGACGGCGAACGCCTCTCGCTCGGTGAAATCGATCTCGCCGTGATCCACACTCCGGGTCATACCCTAGGAAGCGTCTGCTTCGCGCTGCAAGAAAACGGCGGCTCGCGCTTGTTCACCGGCGACACGCTCTTCGCCGGATCGATCGGGCGTTGGGACCTCGGCGGCACCTCTATGGAAGATATCGTGCGCTCGATTCGCGCGAAGTTGTTGCCGTTCGCCGACGACACCCCAGTCGTTCCCGGACATGGACCCATGACGACGATCGGCATCGAACGCCGCAGCAATCCGTACCTTTTGTCATCCCGAGCGTAGCGAGCGCGGTGAGCGAAGTCGAGGGAAACGCCTCTTCGCAAAAGCTTGAGCGAAAGCCCCGTCTCTTCATCGGAATCGCGATCGATGAAGCCGCGCGAATGCAATGCGCGGTCATTGCTGACAAGCTGCGAGCACGTCGGCCGAACCTGCAATTCGTCGAGCCTGAGAATTACCACTTGACGCTGGCGTTTCTGGGAAACGTCGAGGCGGGATGTTTGGCCCACATAGAACGTTTGGCGGTGGACGTTGCATCGCGTCACCGATTGTTTTCGGTCACGCTAAACCGCGTAGGTGCGTTTCCGCACGAGCGCAAGCCGCGCGTAATCTTCATCGGCTCTCGCGGCGCTGACCCGGCATACCGAGCTCTAGCTGCCGATGTCGGTGATGCGTGCAGGAGGCTTGGCTTCCCCATCGATGAGAAAGACGACATCCCACATGCAACGATCGCCCGGGTGCCCGATCGTAAACGCGTTACGCTACCGCTGATTGACGTGCCATCGACGACGATTGCGGTACACGAGCTGACGCTTTTCGAGTCGGTTCCTTCAGCTGGAAAGGTGCGCTATCGCGTGCGCGCGATCGGCGCCCTCAGCGCAGCTTGATGAGGAGTTTTCCGTCGCCGTCGACGGCTGGAGCGGGCCGCGCGACCGCCCGAGCCGGCTGAGTCGGCGCCGCTGGCGGCATCTGCCCGTAATCGGGAACTTCTCCGCGGGAGACTTTGGCACGATAATCGTCGATTGCGAGCCTGAGCGCCTCTAGGGTGCGGCTCGGATAATCGCGCTTCTTCTCCGGATAACCGCCGAGCGCGTCCATCACCTCTTGTTCGGTGATCGTCTCCGCCTGTTCGACGGTCCTGCCGCGCGCAAGCTCCGTCACCAAGCTGCACGTCGCCGTGCCGAATCCGCAGCCCGTGGTGAAATAGGTGATGTCCTCGATGATCGCTCCGGGTCCAATCTTGAGGAAGACGTTGTACATGTCGCCGCACGAGTCGCTGAAATACTCGCCGCTCGCAGTTGGATTCTCCATGGTGCGGAACCCCGGCCGTTCTTCCACGAGACGCTGAAATTTCGCAAAATCCATACTTTATGAAGCCCTGATCTCGAACCGGCACTCCTTGCCGCCGGTTGCGAGCGATTCGGTCTGCTGCAACTCGCCTCCGATCGTCTTGTCGATCATCTGATGGACGACGTTGCACATCTGAGGATGCTCCTTGGCGATCTCCGAGTACGGGCAGTTGTGCTCGTGCAACGCGAAACCACCGTCTATGAGGCTGTACTCGGCAACGACTCCGTCCTTACGCAGGAGTTCGGCGAGCTGTGCGACGCGCTCCTCGGCGCTCTCGCCCGTAATTCTTCGCTTCGCCCGCTTCACCGCGCGGTTGGAGATCGAAGCAAAGATCTGCTCGACGCCGGCGTCGCCGTAGCGCTGCCGCACCTCGCGCAACACGCTGGAAAGCAAGCGATCGTAGCGCTGCGGAAATAGGCCGTCTGCCTCCCTCGTCAGCGAGAACTCAAGCGTCGGCTTCGTGGGGCCTCGCCTAACGGGCCGTTCGATCACGAGGCCGTCTCGCTCCAATACGACCAGCTGCTGGCGCACGGCATTGACCGAAAGACCGAAAATCTTGGCCAAGTCGGCGGCCGACGCCGAGCGTCGCTGCCGCAACTCAGCGACGATTCGCCCTCGCGTCGTCTTGAAAAAGCGGTCCTGCCCGACCATGTCAGCTCGTATCCTAGCATGGGCTGGCGAGATAGTAAAGTTTATCCTTGACTTTCTGGTTCTCCGTCCGATACGATGGTGCAATGAGCTCCGGCCAAGGACTCTCGATCAGCCGCCTGCGCTGCGGGGTCAACGGTACCGACATCCTCAAAGGGATCGATCTCACCGTCGAGCCAGGCCATGTTCACGCCCTCATGGGACCGAACGGGAGTGGAAAGACGACCCTCGCCCTCGCTTTGGCCGGGCACCCGCAGTATGCCGTCGCCGAGGGAACGGTGATGCTCGATGGCGCCGATTTGCTCGCAATGTCTCCCGACAAGCGCGCGAAGGCCGGCGTTTTTCTCTCGTTTCAGTATCCGGCGGCAATACCCGGAGTGAAGGTGGCAAACTTTCTGTTCGCGGCACGCCAAGCCGTACGGCCCGACGAAAAACTGCCGCCGCCGAAGTTCCGCCAACTCCTTCTCGAAAAGATGGACGCGCTCGGCATGGACGCGTCTTTCTTGGGACGCTACCTCAACGACGGTTTCTCGGGCGGCGAGAAAAAGCGCCTCGAGATGTTGCAGATGGCCGTGCTCGCGCCGCGTTATGCCATCCTCGACGAAACCGATTCCGGGCTCGACGTCGACGCGCTCAAACACATCGGCGAGGCGATCGCCTCGATGCGCGCAACCGAGGACGGGAGGCGGATGGGATTACTCTTGATCACGCATTATCCGCGCATACTCCAGTACGTGCGGCCCGACGTCGTCCACGTCATGCTCGATGGGCGCATCGTCAAGACCGGGGGTGCCGACCTTGCGGATCGCATCGAAAGGGAAGGCTACGATATCGTGCGCGATGGAGCCATTGCTTAAGAGCTTCGCAGACGACGCGATCACGCTCGATGCGCGGTCGGCGGCGTTGCAGCACTATAACGCGGTGCCTTCAGGCCGCGCGCGCCCCGGGCGCTATTGGCGCATCGATCTCGACGCAATAGCCGTCGCGGATCTTCCGCTGCACGCGGTTGCGGGAGACGTCGCGATCGCCTGCGCCGACGAACGCGTCCGCATCGGCGTGCGACCGCTGGGATTCGGTACGACCGCGGCACGCTCGTCGAAATTCGGCGCATTGGCCGCGGCTTTTGCCAACCGCTATGCGTTTCTGACGATTCCCGAGGGCGTCAGCGTGGTCGATCCGATCGTCGTGACCTACAGCGTCGCGGACGGAGCGACGATCTTTCCGTACACGTGCGTCCGGGCGGAGCGTGGCGCGCGGGCAACCGTCGTCGAGCGCATTGAAGGTGGGGCGGGGAGCTTCGTCTGCGGCATTACCGAAGTCATCCTAGAGGAAGAATGCGACGTTACGATGGCA
>JAKAPO010000087.1 GCA_021807065.1 bacterium | reverse complement strand
ATCGATCCCAAGCGCGTGGAGCTTCCGGTCTATAATGGCATTCCGCATCTCATCAAAGACGTCATCACCGATCCGCGCCTCGCCGCCGGCGCGCTGCACGAGATGACCAAGGAGATGGAATCGCGCTACGAGCGATTTGCCAGGGCGAGCGTTCGCAAGATCGAGGAGTACAACACAAAGTATCCGCAGGAGAAGCTGCCCTATGTCGTGATCGTCATCGACGAACTCGCCGACTTGATGATGGTCGCGCCGGCGAGGGTCGAAACGACCATCATGCGCCTGGCGCAACTTGCACGTGCGACGGGAATCCATCTCATCGTCGCGACGCAGCGCCCCTCTGCCGACGTCATCACCGGCTTGATCAAGGCGAACATTCCGTCGCGGATAGCCTTTGCCGTAAGTTCGCAAGTCGACTCGCGGGTCGTCATCGACATGAACGGCGCGGAACGCCTGCTGGGCCGCGGCGACATGCTCTATTTACCGATCGACGCGCCCAAGCCCGTTCGCGCGCAGGGCGCGCTCGTGACCGCCGGAGAGATTCACCGGCTCGTTGATTTTTGGGCGCGGCAGGCTCGCCCGGAAAACTTGCTCGACGTCGAGGTCGTACCGATCGGCGACGAAGACGAGCGCGCCCGCAAGGAGATGGATCCGCTCTGGTACGATGCGGGCCGTTTCATCGTCGAAACGCAGTACGCCTCGACCGCGCAGTTACAATCGCGCTTCTCGATCGGCCACCCGCGCGCTGTCCGCATTATGAAACAACTGGAGGAGATCGGCATCGTCGGCCCCCACGAAGGAACGAAACCGCGCAAGATCGTGATGGGCTACGCGGAGATCGAACAGATCGCAACGCGCCTCGGAAAAGGCGACACCGGCCAACAAGACCTCTTCACCTTGTCATCCTGAGCAAAGCCTGTCATGAGCGCGCCGCGTCAGCGGCGCAGTCGAAGGGTCGAAGGACCGCCAAGAGCGTTGCTGAAGCATCGCGCCATGGCCGTCGTCGACCCTACGCTGCGCGATATCGAGTCGAAGCTCGACGCCCGGATTCCTCTTTCCATGGAAGACGGGCTTGCGTTGTATCGCACGCCCGATCTGCACGGACTCGGCAAGCTTGCGCGCAGGCAGAAAGAACGCAAGAGCGGCAGGAAAGTCTTCTACGTCCTCAATCGCTACATCAACTCGACGAACGTCTGCTATGCGGGTTGCACCTTCTGCTCGTTTGCCGTTGACGAGTTCAAAGAGCGAGAGCGGGTCGTCCGCATGACCGCGGACCAGGTTTTCGAGAAAACATTCGAAACCGGCCGAAACTTCAATCAGATTCACATCGTCGGGGGACACGACCCGCGCCAGCTTTCCCTCGACTATTGGTTGCCGCTGATGCGGCGCTTCAAAGAAGCGGCGCCGCACGTGCAGCTCTCGCTCTTCACTGCCGCCGAGATCGACTACATGGCCAAGCGCCACCGGCTTGGCTATCCGGAACTCGTCGCGAAACTCAAAGAAGCAGGTCTCGACAACGTCAACGGCGGCGGCGCGGAGATTTTCGCCGAAGAAACGCGCGCGAAGATTTGCCCGAACAAAGTTTCGAGCGACGACTGGCTGGCGATTCACGAAGAACTGCACTGCCAAGGGATTGCGAGCAACGCAACGATGCTCTACGGTCACATCGAGTCGCTCGAAGACCGTATCGACCATCTCCTGCGCTTGCGGGCATCGCAAGAACGCTCGCCCGGCTACAATGCCTTCATTCCACTCGCCTTCCATCCGGACGGAAACGAACTCAGCTCCTGCGGCTGGACGAGCGGCCTCGACGACGTCCGCACGTTTGCGGTCGCGCGCCTGATGCTCGACAACTTCGACCACATCAAAGCCTATTGGATGATCCAGGGTTTGAAGGTGTGTCAAGTTGCGTTGCAGTTTGGCGCGGACGACATGGACGGTACGCACGGCTCGAGCGACGAAGAGTTAATCTACCACTCGTCGGGAACGCTCTCAGGCCAGCACGTCGACGATCGCGAGTTCCGGCGTCTGATCGAAGATGCCGGGTACGTTCCGGTGCGCCGCAACACGACCTACGACGAGTTCCCCTGGAACTGGGCCCCACCGATCGACGGCGCCGCATTGGTGCACGCGTAATGGGTGTCATCCCGAGCGAGGGAACTGCATTCGATGGATGGCGTATTCATGTCATCCCGAGCGAGGCGAGGTGCGTGAGCACCGAGCCGACGTCGAGGGAAGCGCCTCAATGACTTTGCGCTGCGGACGAATCAAGTACACCAACGATCTGCCGATCTACGCGGCCTTCGATGCGGGTATCATCGAGTCTCCGGGAAGGCTGCACGCCGACGTGCCGGCGCGGCTGAATGCGATGGTGCTCGAAGGTGAGCTTGACCTCAGCCCGGTCTCCGCATTCACGTGGGCGAAGCACGCCGGGGAGTTGGTGCTCTTACCCGACTTGTGCATCGGCGCGCGCGACGAGGTCGTCTCGATCGTGCTTGTCTCGCCGAAGACTCCTGCGCAGCTTGACGGCGCTCGCATCGCGGTCACAAAGGAATCGGCGAGCGGCGCGAACTTGTTGCGCGTTATCCTCGAGCGCCGCTTTGGCGTGCGTCCGACCTACGAGACGAGCGACGATCCGCTGAGCGAGGCGCGCGATGGCGCGGCGGCGCTGCTGATCGGCGACCGCGCCATCGACGCGCTACTTTCCATGCCACGCGATCGGGTCTACGACCTCGGCACGCTTTGGCACGAGTGGAGCGGGCAGCAGGCGGTCTTTGCCGTATGGGTGTCGCGACGCGATACCTACGAGCGAGAACCGGAAGCGGTAGCGGCATGCATGCACGCGATGACCGATGCCTACACGTGGTCGCGCTCGCACATGGACGCGGTCGTCGCCGTGTCGCAACGACTGGCCCCACGCCCAGCCGGATTCTACGAAGAGTATTACGGCAAGTTGAACTTCACGTTCCATCTCGCAGCGCAATGCGGTCTCACGGCGTTCTGTCGCGAGCTCTATGCGATCGGTGCGATCGATCGCATTCCGGCGGTCGTTCCGGAGCCACTTGGTGTCCCTGCGTAGCATGCTCGACCGCGCCGCGAACGGCGGCCGGCTGAGTTTCGACGAGGGCGTCAGGCTCTATCTCGAAGCCGATTTGCACGATCTCGGTGCCGCGGCCCACGCGCGCCGCGTGCAGCTCCATCCACCCGACCTCGTAACCTACGTCATCGACACGACGGTGAACTACACGAACGTCTGCAACGTGCACTGCACGTTCTGCGCCTTCTTCCGGCCCGAGCATCATCGTGAAGGGTACACGATGTCGCATGACGAGGTGCTCGCCCGCGTCAAGCATGCCGCCGATCAGGGCGCCACGCAGATTATGATCCAAGGCGGCGTCAATCCCGAGTTGCGCGTTGAGTGGTTTGAAGAGCTCTTCAGGCGCGTCTGTGCCGAGTATCCGCACGTCGATCTGCACTCGCTCTCCGTTTCCGAGATCGTCGGCCTCGCGCGAATCGAGAATCTACCGGTTCGCGACGTTCTGCAGCGACTGAAAACGGCGGGAATGAAGTCGCTCCCCGGAGCCGGTGCCGAGATTCTCGTCGAGCGCGTGCGCAAGCGTATCTCGGCGCGCAAGGTAAAGCCGGAGGAATGGATCGGCGTCATGCGCGAGGCACAGCAGCTCGGGATGCCGACGACTGCGACGATGATGTTCGGATCCATCGAAACCCCGCAGGAACGCATCGAGCACTTGAATATCATCCGCGACCTGCAGGACGAAACGAATGGCTTCCTCGCATTCATACCGTGGTACTACATTCCATACAAGACGCCGCTGCGCGGTAAAGAGGCGACCGGCCTCGAGTACTTGCGCGTGCTCGCGATCTCGCGCCTCTACTTGAACAACATCCCCCACCTTCAAGCCTCATGGCTGACGCCGGGCCTCAAAATGGGGCAGCTCGCGCTCTTCTATGGATGTGACGACATGGGCGGCACGATCATCGAGGAGCAGGTCGTGCACGACGCAGGCAACACCAACGAGGCATCGCGCCGCGATTTAGAAGAAGCGATCCGCAGCGCCGGTTTCAAACCGGCCGTTCGCAACACGTACTGGAACCTTCGCGAAGAGCCTGTCTTAAGCGCGCACTAGCGCAAATGTTGGCCGCGCTGCGGCGCGGGCCTTCGATCGGGATGACGCGTCATTGACGCGGTATGCTGTTGATCGCACCGATGAAGAGCAGCGCGCCGGTGCCCTCGTCACGGATGGCGAGGACGAACGGATGGTCGACGATGAACGGCGGTACGCGTGGCCCCGGACGGACGGCGGTTATTTGCATTCCTACGGCGGTGGCTGCCGCTGCGGTCGTGCCTGCCTCGTCGACGCGCAGATAGGTTTTGTGCAACACCTTGGCGATGCGCAACCGCGGCGGTGAGCGGTGCATGAGCGAGAAATCCGCGTTATCCGAGAATACGATGCCCATCCCCATCTGCTCGAGAACCGGAGCGAGGCTCGCATCGTACTCCATCGTAAAACGCGGCACGCCGATCTCGAGATACTCCGTCGCAACCGAGCGTGCAACGTGATCGAACGTCGACGATGTCAGGTCATGCACGAGCGCATCTGCGGTGCCGGCCTTCGGCAGAAGGATGTAGGCGGCGTAGCCGCCCTTTCCGTACGGCAGCCGGAGCGCCCTATATCCGGTCCCATCGGCGACTTCGTACGATCCCGTGCGGAACATCATCGGCACGTTGTCCTTCGTGCCGCTCGCATCCGTGAAAGCATGCGGCCGCGTGCTGTTGCGCTCGAACGGCGTCATCCACTTTCCCTTGAACGCGAGCGCGTTCGTGAGATAGGCGAAGTCGAGCGGGCTCGTCTGGTTCACGATGCTGGGAATGAGACCGAAGGTATGCTGCCGCACCCATGCATTGATCGCCGCTGCCGCCGACGGATTGCCGAAGCGCACCGCCCGTGCCTGCGCGCCGTAGCGATCGTGCAGGAGTGCAACGTATTGTGGCCGCGGCGGAATGTCTTGGCGCAGCCAAATCGCATCGGCGAGCGCAACCTGTGCGTCATGATTCGCGCGCAGAGACGCGACGAGTGCCGCATTCGCTGCAGACAAATCGTTGCCGCGGAAGTGCAAACCAGCGAGCAAGGCCTGCCGCGTCGAACCGGCGGCGCCATCGGCGGCCATCGCGAGCGCGGCGCCCAGGCTCAGCGGAGAGATGAAGACGTTGCGATCGCGGGATTGCGCCGCCAGCCGTTGCAGCAACGCGACGCCGAACTCGTTGTAGTTCGCCGGCGCGGCGGTGCCTGCGGCACCCGTGAGAGAAAATGCAAAAAGCAGCGCGAGCAATCGCTTCATGATGCCGATTGTATTGTGGCACCGCCGAGGACTTCCTCGGTGCGCCCGTCCAGCAGCGCCACCAGTTGCCCTGGGGCGACCGCGCGAACGGGCGCCTCAAAGCGCAGCTCGAGACGATTGTCGCAGATCGTCGCAAGGGCGGGTGCTGGGGTCGCGTGGTAGCGGATCATCGCGCGCACTCGCGTCCGCGGTGCGGTGAAACACTCGGGTCGAATGAGGTTGACTTCATCGGCGACGAGGTCGCTCGCCATCAGCTCTTCCCCTCGTCCGATGACGATGGTGCCGCTCGCAGCATCGATGTGCGTGACGTAGCGCGGCTGCGCCAATCCGGCAATGGCTGCGCGCTGACCGACGGTGTAGCGTGCGATGCCGGCGTGCGCCCCGACGTACCTACCCGCGCTATCGACGAAATCGCCGGCGCGGTTGATGCCGCCGCGATACCGCTCGAGAACGTCGCCGTAATCGCCGCCCTCGACGAAGCAGATGTCTTGCGACTCGGGCTTGTCGTGTACGGGAAGCCCGAGGCGCCGGGCATGCGCGCGCGTCGTACTCTTGCCGATCTCGCCGAGCGGAAGCAGGAGCGTGGCGAGTTGAGTGGGCGACAATTGAGCGAGCGCGTAGGCCTGATCTTTGGCGTGCGCGCTGCGAAAGAGATGGGGGCCGTCTTCGCGATGCTCGACGCGCGCGTAGTGGCCGGTTGCGAGAAACTGCGCGCCCAGCTGTCGCGCGTAGCGCGCGAGCGTTCCCAACTTCACCTGATTGTTGCAGGAGACGCATGGATTGGGCGTGCGGCCGCGCGCGTACTCGTCGACGAAGCGGTCGATGACGCCTCGCCGGAACGCTTCCCTGAAATCGAGGACGTAATGGGGAATGCCGAGTCTTGCGGCGCTCGCCCGCGCGTCGTCGAAATCCTCGATCCCGCAGCAACTCTTTGCATGTGCCGGGCGCGTCGGCTCGTACATCTGCATCGTCACGCCGACCACGTCGTAACCTGCTTCCACGAGCAGCCCTGCAGCGACCGCCGAATCGACGCCGCCGCTCATCGCCGCAATAACACGCGTTTTACTCATTGTTGGTCCAACCAAGGATAACAGGTTACCGGGTATAACAGAAAGAGCGATGCCGCTGGGCCAGCGATTTCGTGCCGCGCGTGAGGCGCGCGGCCTCTCCCTCGCCGACGTTGCCGAACAGATCCGAATCCGTGCCGTTTACTTGCAGGCGATCGAGGAGGGGAAGTGGAGCGAGATCGGAGCCCCGGTGTATGTCCGGGGTTTCTTGCGCACCTACGCGCGATTCCTCGGGCTCGACGCCGAAGAGATGGTGGCCGAGTTCAACCTCGGTGAAGGCGAGCGCGGCGAGATCGTCCCGTCACACGGCTCCGTTGCCGACCCCGGCTACGGGGCGGCTCCCCGGCGCCTCCAACTCTCGCCGCTTATTTGGATCGCCTCACTCGTTGCGGTCGTGCTCGTAGCGTTCGTCGTCTATAACGAGCTGACGCTCCCGCGCCTGGGAACCGGGGAGCCGATCGCGGCCAGTTCAGTGTCGTCGGCGCCCGCTTCCGCGTCGCCGACGCCCGCCGCGACGCCGACGTCGCCGCTTTCCGGTGCTCTTGCTGCAATTGCAACGCCGGGCGTGACGCCTGCCGCAGCGCCTACCGGCGAGCATGCCGTGACGCTGCGCCTGTCCGGCCTCTGCTGGCTGCGCATCACGATCGACGGAACGGTGGACCTCGAAGGAACCTATCCGGCAGGAACGGAGAAGACGTTTTACGGCAAGCGCATCGAGCTTCGCGTCGGAAACGCGGGTGCGGTCGATCTCACGGTCGATGGCCAAGATCTCGGGAAACTGGGGAGTCCGGGCGAAGTCATCGACCGGAGCATTACCTCGTAAGGCATGGCAAGCGAAGCATCGTTCGACGTCGTCTCGAGAATCGATGGGCAAGAATTAGACAATGCCCTCAACCAGGCACGCCGCGAGATCGAGAACCGTTTTGATTTCAAGCATTCGAAAACGTCGATCGAGAGCGATGGTAAGTCGATCGCGATCGTCTCCGACGACGAGATGAAGATGCGCAACGTCGTCGACATCGTTGAGTCGAAGGCTGTTCGCCGCGGAATCGACATCAAGGCCTTTTCGATCGGGCCGCTCGAGCCGGCGGCCGGCGGTACCGTGCGCCGCGTCATCACGTTGCGCTCAGGCATTCCCAAGGATAGCGGGAAGATACTTATGGAGAAGATCAAGTCGCTCAAGCTGAAGGTGACCGCCCAGTACCAAGGCGATCAGATCAGGGTCTCTGGCAAGAGCAGGGACGATCTTCAGCGAGTGATCGCGGCGCTGCGCGGAATGGACTTTGACCTTCCGTTACAATTCGTGAACTACCGATAGAAGGGACATGGGCAGACACCTAGCTGTTCGCAACTTCGAGTTTCGCAGGCCGCCGCCGGGCCCGCGGCGATGGCTGCTCATCGCGGCGCTCGCCTGCCTCGGGCTCGCCTCACTCCTCACCGGGTTTACGATCTTCTCCCACAAGGCAAACCCGGTAGCCGCGATCGAGCAGCTGTTCATCCCGAGCCCGCAGCAGGTCTTTGGAAAGCAGAATCTGCTCGTGCTGGTCGAGGGACTCGACTACGACTACACGCAAACGGATCAGCCATTTTCGCGCGACTCGCGCAGCGACGTGATCTGGGCGGTGAACTTCGATTTCGCGAACCACCAAGTCTACGAGCTTTCGGTGCCGCGCGATATGCTCGCAACGTTTCCCGACGGAACGCGCCAAAAAATCAACGCCGCTCAGGAAGAAGGGGGACCGAAGGAAGCCGAGCGCGTCATCGCTCAATTCTTGGGAATTCCAGGATTCGACCGTTATGCGATCCTGCGCATCAACGCCGCCAAAGAGGTCATCGATGCATTCGGCGGTGTCGATGTCGACGTCGAGAACTCCGACTGTCTGACGGATCCTCATCATTGCGTCAATGGGCCGATCAACTACGACGATAACTGGGGACACCTGCA
>JAKAPO010000086.1 GCA_021807065.1 bacterium | reverse complement strand
GACGTCGTCGATCGATCTCGATTGGCCATCCCGTATGCGGACGAAGAGTCGCGCCCGGTGCGCATGAATGAGGCCTTGCACGTGATTCTGTTGCAAGAATCGATGGAGCTGCGACTCTCGCCGGCGCGCGCATTCGATCGCGCCTCGTATCCGTCGGGCGGCACCGGTCTCATCAGCACCGCGCGCGACTTTCTCACGTTCCTTGAAGCGTTGCGCAACGGCGGCGCGCCAATTCTATCGCGAGCAAGCGTCGCGGCGATGACGAGCAATGCGATCGGCGACGTTCCCGCAGACGGGCGTGTCGACGGCTGGCGATTTGGGTTCGGCACCGCCGTCCACACAGGCACTTCGGCGAGAGAGATGCATCTCTCGCCGAAATCGTGGGAGTGGGGCGGCGTCTACGGCAACCGCTATTGGGTCGATCCACAGCGCCGCATCAGCGCCGTCGCTCTCACCAACACGGCCATCGCCGGCATGTCGGGCGCGTTCCCTGAAGCGTTACGCGCAGCGATCTCTGTTAGCGCGGGTGATGCATCATCATCATGAAGCGCATCATCGGCGGATGGTCGTTCAGCGCCATGTGCAGCAGAATCTGTCCCGCATCGGGCGCGTGCTGGCACTCACGCCTCATCATTCCACCGCCCATCGCCATGGTGGTTTGACCGTGCATCATCATCATGCGCTGACGCTGCTGGGTCGTCATGGTGCCCATCATCTGCGAGCGCATGCGATCCATCAATGCGTGCATCTGATCCATCACGTAGCGGCCTTCGTTGAGAATGTAGTGCTTCTCTCCTGCGGAGAGCGCCGCGTCGAGTCGGCGTGCGGCGGCGTCACGATCGGGATGAAGCGCGACCGACAGATCGCCGACGATCCGGGCGAGAAGCGCGCGATGTGCCGGGGTCAGCGAATGTAGGATTGCCGCACGCGCCGAATCGTGCAAGTGCATCATCTGCTCGTGGAACCGGCGGAAGATGTGCATGTGCATTCGCATCTGGGCGGGCGTCATCGGCGCCGCCTGCGGTGATGCTGCAGGTGCGGCCGAGGCAGGCGCTACCGGCGATGCCGTAGACGCCGGCGGGGCGCTCTGCGCCCCGGCAAAGGCCGGGATCAACGCGAGCGCCAGAGATAGAGTGATAGCCTTGCTGCTCATGGCTTGGTTGTACCCTCCCAGGAATAGAAAACGCTGTGACTCAACCAGCAGTTTCGATGAGAATACCAATGGATTTCATTAGAACCGACGTGGGCGGAGAGACGATGCAAGCGCTCGGCTTCACCGCGATCGCGCCGGAGTTGGTTCATTGGACGGCGCCGCCCTGGGTTCGAGGAGAGCTACAGCGACGCGGGGGTTTTGTAAGTGGAAGGGCCGCTGTAAACGGCCCAACCCTGGCAGGTCACGCCCGATCGTGGCCAACTTTTCACGTGCGCGCGAGGTTACGGTTTTTGCAACCTCTGATTTGCGTCGTTCATGATGTAGATGTCATCAGCGTGGCGGATACCTAGCGCCTTTTGGTCGTAGATGACGGCCACGTACTGACCGTTGTGGATGTCCTTCATTTGGTACGTGGTCTTGCCGTCGGCCGAGAAGATCCGGTAGAAGTGCGGCACGATCTCAAAGCTCAGGATCTCCCCGTTTCGAGGATCGCGTACTTTAATATTGGTGGTCGATACGTGGACGGCCTCACCGTAGAACGTACTGGCCGCAAGGACGATCTGCGGTGTGAGAAGGGCCGCCGCGGCGGCGATCCCGATTACGAATCTGCGGATATGTGATAGTCTCATAGGCTGCTTGTACCCAGGACCCCTTGGGGGTGCGCAACTGTTGTGTGATAGTATCTCTACTATGGCCAAACGTACGTTGGCCAAACGCATGTTTGGCTGCTATACTCGCACTGCATACCTTCACGAGTATGTAGCACGGTCCCCCGGAGAGTGGGGCCGGGTCAGCCTGCCTGTCCCCGAAGCGGGGCGGGTCCCCGCGAGGGGATGGAGCCGAAGGCGCTGGCCGTCGTCAGACGGCGGTGAAACCGGCCGCGTAGAAGCAGGAAGAAATGTCCAGACATTTCACAACGGTACCCTGCGGGAACCTCGCGTGAGCACGCTCTTCGGGCCGCATGCATTGCCGGCCGAGGCAACCCTGTTTGCCGACGGCGGGGCGCGGGGCAATCCGGGCCCGGCTGCGAGCGGTGCCGTGCTCGTCGGGGCGACGGGAGAGATTCTCGCCGAAGTGGGGCTCTATTTGGGGATCGCAACCAACAACGTCGCAGAGTGGACGGCTCTGTGCATCGGGCTCGAGACCGCGCTCGAACGCGGCATCAGGCGTCTTGCGGTGCGGCTCGACTCGGAGCTGGTGGTCAAGCAGATCAACGGCGAGTATCGCGTGAAACACGCCGGCTTGCAATCGCTCTATCGGCGCGCGCGTGGGCTGCTGCGCGAGTTCGAAAGCATCGACGTCGCCCACGTGCCGCGCTCGAGCAACAAACTCGCCGACCGCCTCGTCAATCGCGTGCTCGACGAGGCGAAGGAGAAAGCTTGATGCGGCGCTTCCCAATCGGTCTTACCATCGCGGTTGCTGCGATCCTCGCGCTCGCGCTGATTACCTGGAAAGTGCCGCTCTTCCCGAGCAACGAGAGTCCTAGCAGCGTCGCGCGGATGCAGAGGAATTGCCCGACGCACATTTTCGCCTCACTGAGAATTTTATACGACCATCCGCCGATCTATACCGAAGCTTACTCGATGCGCGACGACAATGGCTCGTCGACATTTCAGTACGTGGTGCGCAGCTACGCCGGCAGGCAGATTACGGTAAAAGCGCCACCGCGGGCCACGTACGACGTGAGCTTCTTCTTCGGAAAGCTCATCAGCGACGATGGTGCGTGGGAGATTACCGATCGCCCACCGTTTGGCAACACGAGCGTTCATTACACGCTCACGACGCGGCGCGAAGAGATGTGCCGGGTCGACCAGCACACCGTGACGTTCACCGATCCCGAGTTTTGGGCGAGGACGAAATTGCGCGAGTATGACATCCACCTCTCGCCGACGGGCCCGCTGCCGACCGTCTTTTCCGGGCAGGGCATCGTCTATCGGGATCCGCGTTATCTCAAAATCGTCGATGATTTCCGCAGCTTCGGACCTCCGGAGTTTCGCAACGCCGTAGCTCGCGCACGCGCGGAGGTGACGAAGTGAGGATCGTCGCGGTACTGGCAATCGTCGCCGGTTTGTTTTTTATCGCGTACGAATGGGCCGAGAGTCCCGCGAGCCAGCTTTTCGGCGCGACGGTGGTGCACGGGCCAGCGAATCTGCGGGAAGTTGCGCTCACGTTCGACGACGGGCCTAACCCGCCGTACACGAACGCCATCCTCCGCGTGCTCAAAACCGAACGCGTGCACGCGACGTTCTTCGTCGTGGGACGCGCGGTTGCGGCCTATCCCGCGACCGTGCGCATGGAGGCGCGTGACGGCGACGCCATCGGCAATCACACGTGGAATCACGCGCACCTGATCGTGCTCGATCCACAGCAGATCGACCGATCGCTGCAACGCACCGATGCTGCGATCGAAAAGGCGGCTGGAGTGCGCACGACGATCGTGCGGCCGCCCTTCGGCGCGCGCGACTGGCTCGTGCTCTCGGAGCTGCGCAGGCTCGGGTACACGCCGGTGATGTGGTCGGTGCCGCTTGCACGCGACTGGAATGACCCGCCGCCGGCGGTGATTGCGCGGCGCGTGCTGCGCTACGTGCGCAACGGTTCCATCATCGTGTTACACGACGGAAATCGCGGTCTGGTTTGCGCGCGCGAACACTTAGCAACGCATGTGTGCGATCGTTCCAACGTCGTAGCTGCGACGCGGATCATCGTGAAGGCGCTCAAACGGCGCGGCTACCGGTTCGTCACCATTCCGCAGATGTTGCATCAGCAATAGGTGAGTGGCGCTTCCCTCGACGTCGCTCACTGCTCACGCAGTTCGCTCGCTCGGGATGACAACAGCAGAACGCCCGGAGGCTAAATCAGACCTTCCCCAGGGGGCTATCGGAGTTAAGCGCGTTTCCGTCTTTGGGCCGCCTTTTGTCCGAATACTTCGTTGCTCATCGGTCACGAAGCTACGGCTTCGCTCCCTCATCGCGCCTCGTCTTCGAACAAAGCACGGCGCCGAATCCGAAAACGGCTCAACCCCGACAGCCTCCTAAGCGTAGAGCTTTCCGTTGAGGCGGATGAAGCCGCCTGGTTTATGGCCGCTGGGGTCGTGATGCGTCCAGTGCACTACCGGAAACGGCTTGTCTCAATCGTGCACCATCACTCCTGAGGTCTCGACGCGATCACCGTCGTGCACCGGCACCGGCGGCGCGATCTTGACGTTGTCGAAGGCTTCATGCTCGGCGTGGGTGCGGTTTCCGTAAAAGAAGTGAGGGGCGCCGCTGACGATGCCGGTGAAATCGACGGCGGCTGAGTGTGCGCTGCGGTAGGCGGCGGTGAAGTCCATGGCGCAGTTCCATCCCACCAATGACCCGCGATGACAAGTCCCTCCGAACGCCGCGCTTGCGCCTGATCCCCGTCGAGGCCTCTAACGCCTCGACGCTCTGGGAGCTGATGCAGAATCAGGAACTGCGCACGTATCAGGATCTCCCCGATCTGGAGCGCCTGCACTTCACGGCGCTGGTCACCTCCGGGCGCGGGTCGTTCCGCGCGAACAAACCGGGCCGCTTCGAATGGTTGATCGAGCACCAAAACCGCACCGTAATCGGATGGGTCTCGCTGCGTGTTGGGGACCGCAGCGCCCAGAGCGGTGAGATCGGATACAGCCTTCTTGCCGAGTACCGCGGACACGGCTTCGCAACCGAAGCCGTGAAGGCGCTGGTAGAGGAGGCGTTTTCACGCGGCAAGCTCCGCAAACTGCGCGCGTACTGTCTGCCCGAGAACCGCGCCTCGCGCGCGCTGCTGCGCCGCGTCGGGTTCCACGAGGATGGCATTCTCAAACGCGGCGCCTCGCTGCGCGGACGCGCGGTCGATGTCGTCTCGTACGTGCTCGAGGCGCACGGCTAAAGCTTTTGGCTCGCCTGGCCGATACCCAGAGGAAGAATGGCCGGGCCAAACGACGCGGCGGTAGTCCCGCGCGTCCTTGCACATTATGCGCGCTGTGCCGCGCATCTGGAGCGCAGTTTCGAAGGCACGCCGATTGTGTTTGCCGATTTTCCGCGCGGTTTTCACGGCGTGCCCCGTTTTCGCGTTACCCACATCGCGCTTTCGGCAGAGCGAATAGGCTGGCTCGTGCAACGCGAATATGCCGTCGAATTCCATAGCTGGGCGCCACTGCCTGGGTCGCCGGAGCGGCTGCGCTTCGGGCGGGTCGCCGTCAGCCCGAATGCGAAGGTCGGATTTCGCGGCGTGAAGGAGATCGCGCTCGCGCTTCACGAGGAGTTGCTCGTAGCGGGCTACGATGCTATTCCGGTGCTCGACGGCACCGGCGGCGTCATGCTTTGGCTGCCGTTTACGGAGTCGCCGCCGGCCGGCAAGATCCGGGTAAAACTGGAACGCATCTGCGCGCGCGTCCCGTTGCGTCGCAAAGCGACGCTCGACACCACGATCAACGCTGCGGGAGCCTACAGCCCGTTGCCCTACAGCCTGCGCGGTACGCCGGCGTTACCCGTCTGCGCTCCGGTCACCTGGGCGGAGCTGGAACGCTTGCGCGCACCCGTCATCTGCACTGCCGAGACTTTCCCCGCGCGGTTCGGGAGGGTTGGCGACCTCTTCGCGCAGAGCGTGGAGGGCTTGGCGTCGCAGCGGCTGCGCACCGCGACGCGGCGGCGAAGAGCTGCGGCGGTAAGCTAAGGCCGAAGGTCCCCGGCGGCCGGCGACGATGGTCCCGAGGAGGCTTGCCGCACTGCCGGGAAGCGCGTGACAAGACTTCTTTGCCGGGAGGCTCTTCATGCTGTGCTTGACCCGAAAACTTAACGAATCCATTAGGATCGGCGACGACACCGAGATCGTCGTGATGGAGATCAAGGCCGGAAGCGTCAAGCTCGGCATCAGGGTTCCAGATCACGTGAAGGTCATGCGTACGGAACTAATCGAGCGCGACCGCCAGGCCGCCGTCATTCGCGGCGACATTCCGCGCGCGAAGACCTAAAGTGATGAAGCCGCCAGCCCGAACGGCCTTCACTTACCTCGTACCTGCCTTTACCTCTACCTCATACCAACCTTAAGCCGAGTGGCCGACGATTAAAGATCGTTGGCCGCGTTCGTGAAGAGATGGCTGACCTTGCTGCCGAGCGTGCTCATCGCAACGATTGCGGCGAGCGCGACAAGCGAGAGAAGCAGGCCATACTCGACGAGCGTAGCCCCACTCTCATCGGTGATTAGGCGTTTGATCGCAGTCCTCATACGAATACCTCCTTTCGTTGGTTACAGAGAGAGGTATCGTCGGGACGGTCGTACGGCCGCACCATCGTTACGAAAGCTTTGTTTCACGTTAACGCCTAGTCTCTAACAACGCGAGATCTCGATAGCCTCTGCGCCGGAAATCGCTGTCACCGCGCCCCATATTTGGGGCACTAACCGAAGTGGTTCCTCACCCTCCTCTACCAGTAACTTCCACATGAATGCGGTGCGCGCGCCCGGCGCTAGCTCGGCGAGTTCGGTTCCCTCGCCGAAAAAGGCCCCTTCCTCAGCGCGCACCGCGTCCCGGTAGAGCCAGCCCTCGAGCGCGCTCGCGCCGTACGGTACGGGCACCGCGAGGACCAAACCTCGCATCGGTTTTCGCGAGGCGTTCTCCAGGATCAGCGTTAGCGTGAGGACGTCGCCCGGCTTCACGTTGTCGCGTGGAGACGCAAAGAACTCAACCCTGAGTTTGGCTACAGCTGGGAATTCGAGCAAAGTCAGAGCGGGTCGTAGTTCATCGGAATTTCACGCGCCTGTTTCGAGTCCTCGTCGAAGATCAGGCACGAGGAGTACGGCTTGGCGTAGATGTGAATCGAAACTGCGCGATCGCAACCAGGTGTGAGGGCGACGCGATGGATGTCGCGGTCGCCGCGATGGCGGTAATCCGGCATGCCGACGGTGACGCCGGCGGTGGTTGCGATCTGCTCTACGACGGCGTAACCGGGTTTGCGCGCGCCCGCGACTTGGCGGTAATCATCGACGACAAAGCTGCCGCAGTGCGCGACCATCCAACAGCGCTGTCCTGCGTGGTCGTGGATCGG
The DNA here is from genome assembly GCA_021807065.1 of bacterium. Classification (GTDB taxonomy): domain Bacteria; phylum Vulcanimicrobiota; class Vulcanimicrobiia; order Vulcanimicrobiales; family Vulcanimicrobiaceae; genus Tyrphobacter. The sequence continues at coordinate 1,209 of JAKAPO010000086.1, read as the reverse complement.
TGTCGCGCTCTCTTTGGGCCATGCCAGCGCGAGAATTTCCACGTCGCTCGTTCGGTGGATCAAGTGTCGCGTGTAACGCTCCTCGTCGAAGCGCAAGCACCGCAGTACCGCTTCGTCGGGAAGCCTCGCCTCGGTGAGCAGTCGCATCATCGGCGTCGTTGCAAAGTCGTCTTGGGCAATGCGAAGCACCGCCGCTACAAAGGTGTCTAAGGAGACAGGCGTCACCGAGGCCATGACCATCCATTCGTTCCCGCGGGCCTCTGTCCCATGCGCTTCCCCCGAGGTCGCTCAGCGCGCGCGCTTCGCTCGCTCGGGATGACAAGAGTGGAGGCCGCGCCCCTGCCCGTAGCAATGCGCGCTCGGGATCGCAGAGTGTCGCAGAGTTCGGGATGGTAGTGCTCGGGATGGTAGTGCTCGGGATGGATGGTAGTGTTGACGCCTGGGGGGAGGGGCGGTATGATAATCGCTTGATGCCCCAGAGCGGGTGACCCCACAACGACTGTAGGACGAGCAAGTCCGGCACCGCGGCCGGCCGACCTCGCCCTTTTTGACGTGCTCCCCAGGTAGAGAAGGAATTAATGGCGAGAACTGCGGCTGAGAAGACCCTCACTAAGAAGGGAACGGGGTCCAAGAGCAGGCCGAAGCGGGCGACGGTGCGCCCGCCGAAGGCACGAGGCGACGGGGCGACGACCGTCATGCCGGCGGTCTTTCCGATGCCGACGGGCGCCTTTACCGTCGAGGTGCCGCCCGAGCCGGGGAGCAAGCGCAAGCGCCACGCGTTCTCCAAGATCCCCGACGTCCTCGAGATCCCCAACCTCATCGAGTTGCAGAAAGCCTCCTTTGATTGGTTCAAGACCGAGGGACTGGCGGAAGCGTTTGCTTCGATCTCGCCGATCAAAGATTTCACCGGCAACCTGATCCTTGAGTTCGGCGAGCATTCGCTGGGCGAGCCGAAGTATTCAATTGAAGAGTGCCGCGAGCGCGACATGACCTACAGCGCGCCGCTGCGCGTGCGCGTCCGATTGATCACCGCCGAGTCGGGCGAGATCAAAGGCATCCCGGACCAGGAAATTTTCATGGGCGATTTCCCGCTCATGACCGATAAGGGCACCTTCATGATCAACGGCGCCGAGCGCGTGATCGTGAGCCAGCTCGTGCGCTCGCCTGGCGTCTACTACAGCCAGGACGTCGACACGAACGCGCGCCCGA
>JAKAPO010000085.1 GCA_021807065.1 bacterium | reverse complement strand
GTATAACGACGGGCGGCCATCCCGCCTACGTCGTGCAGGTGAAGGTCTCCGGCTCCTTACATCCGGAGTGGATCTTCTACGACGCAAGCACGTTCCTCATCACCCGTGTCGAACGCATCATCGGCGGCCATCACCGTATCGTGACCACCTTCGATGACTTCCGCACCACGGACGGAGTCACAAGCCCATGGCATATGCACGACGCCTGGGATCCTCGCGAATTCGACGATGATTACGTTCGCACGTCGATGCAGGTCGGTGTTCCCGTAGATTCAACCCAGTTCGCGCAGCCGCCGAGCGCGTCGCAGCTGCCTTCCTATTCCACGATCGGCATGAGGCTGCCGGCAAAGATCTACAACGACGGCACGATCGTCCTGCGTATGAATGTCGCCGGCCGCGGGCTAGACCTGATGCTGGATACGCTCACTAGCGAGGATATTCTCGACGAAGACGTCGCAACGCAGCTCAATCTTCCGACGTACGGACACGTCACTCGGTTGCCGAATGGTGATTACGCGTCCTTTTACACGACTATTCCGCTCGCCACGATCGGAGCATCTACGTACAAGAACGTCGTCTTCCATGCGATGCCGTACAATTTTCAGCAATCCTGGGATACCAAGGTAGTCGGCGTACTCGGTTACGATTTCCTCGCGAACAACGTCGTCGAGATTTCGTACGACAACGGCGGCTCGGTGACGATCATGCCCTCCGTAGCATTTAACGCCGCCACGCCGGTAGCGGGCGGAATCACCTACCCCATTGACTTCGATGACGGCGTTCCGTTCATCTCCATGCCGATCGGCGATGACATGTCGAATAATGTCGTACTCACCATCGAGTTCACCTACTCCATCCTCTTCGGCAGCTACATCGCTAGTCACACGCCGATTGCGCCCAGCGACAAGGCTACCACTTCGCAGGCCGATCTCCCGTTCGCCGACAGCGACTCGTTCGGGCACGTCATCTCGATTTTTCCAGTGCAGCCCAGCCACATCTCTTTCGGCTCGGTAAACTTCCAGCAGCCTGAAGTCGTCGGCACGGATTATCCATTGCGATTCAGCGACGACCGCCCCGTCGACGCCGCACTCGGGTTTGACTTCCTGCGCTGGTTCGACGTCTATCTCGATTACCCGCATGACCGCATCATCGTCAAACCCAATCAGTTCTTCTTTCACGTAACGCACGAGCATGCGCATGTTTAAATCTGGATTCACTGCGTGCCTCGCCACACTTCTTCTAGGCTTTTGGCCCGTCCGCACGTTCGGGGGTGTATCGCAGCTCACGAACGATCTTCCCTCGATAATCCAGCCGACCGGCAATACCTTGGGGTACGTTCTGGAAAGGTTCAGTCACGCGCAGGGTCACCTCGCGCCCGGTCACGCCGATACCATGCTCGAGCATGAAACCATCGTTCGCGATTCCGTAAGCGGTACGATTACGCGTATCGCCTCCGGGAAAAACCAACGTGTTGATGAGACTCTTGGGTTGCTCGCCACGGCCTACGGTACCTCCGATGGCCGCGATTGGCAGATGAACGCCGATGGAGAGGTTGTCGTCGATCAAGGTATTCACAAGCGTGATGCAATCGACCAGAAGGCCTTGCACGCGGCAGTTGCCTCGCACGGTGCGTCTCAAGACGTCAAATTGCTCGGTCGCATCTCTCAGCCCATCGACGCCTACGTCATCGAAATCGACCCACCAAACGGCGTACTAGAATACCTGTACGTCGACGCCTCGACATGGTACCTCGACGCGAGCGTTCTGCGCTATCCCGATCATTCCGTTCGCTATACGTTCGGCGACTACCGTACCGTCGATGGCATCGCGACCCCCTGGCACACGCACGAGTGGATAAACGACCAGCATAAGGATGAATCTCTCGTAAGCCCCGAAATCGACATGCGCGTTACCGATCTCGCTCGCGGGATCTCCATCGATCCCGCACGGCTCGCAATTCCCCGGAGTACGAGCATCGGCACGGTATCCGGTCCGCCGGTCCGGCTGCCCGCCAGGATCATCGACGATCGCGTCATTTTGAAATTGCAGGTCGGTGGCCGCTCCGTCAACCTTCAACTCGACTCGGGCGCTGCCGGCATATTCCTCGACGATGGTATCTTGCGCGCGCTCGGCTACACGATCACACTGCAATCCTCCGTCGTGCCGTCAATGAGTCTCGGCAGCCTAACGATGCAGAACGTTCACGTGCACGCAGTTCCGTTTGCGAACATGGCGGATTCGAATACTCCGGTAGCGGGACTCATCGGATTCGACTTCATCGACTCCGTAGTCGTGCACGTCGATTATGCCGACGGGATGGTGTGGGCGATCGATCCGCAGACCTTCACGCCGCCGGCGGGCGCGATTTCGCTGCCGATCGCGCTCGACGATTCCATACCCGCCTTCACCGCGAGCGTCGGCGGGGTTCCAAACCTGCGCTTCTTACTCGATACCGGTGCAGATAATAGCATGCTCTTCTCGACATTTGCCAAAGCACACCCTGAAGCACTGCGAGAGAGCGCGGTCGGGGCAGAGTTGCAGGCGTCGTACCCGTTCCTCGAGTCGTTCATGGCAGTCGGCGGCCCAGTACAGTTCCAGAGCGTCGAAGTCGGTCCCCTCGACGTAGGTACGCTGTCGTTCGCAGATTGGCCGTTCAGCGTAACACAGGATCCCCGCGTGTTCGACCTTCTAGATTACGATGGGTTGCTCGGGCAAGATTTCTTACGCTACTTCGACCTCTATCTCGATTACCAGCACGACAGAGTCTTGCTGGTGCCCAACGCGCGCTACACCGAACGTTTCGCAACGTAGCCGAATGGGAAAGGCCATTCCCATGGCACGGCGAACGAGCGTCCGCATGAAACCGCTTGCTCTTCTTACGCTCGCTGCTCTCTTTGCGCTCGCCGCCTGCGTCCACGGCGGCGGGAGCAGCTCCTCGACCACGCAGTCCACCAGCACGCAAACGTCGCCGCAGGCCGCAGCCTCACCGGGAGCCGAGGCATCCGCCGAAGCTTCACAGGAGGCCTCGCCGGCCGAGTCCCCGTCTGCGGCGGCTCCACCTGCTGCCGGAGGTTCGATTCCCTCCTATCCGGGATCTTCGAACGTCATGACCGAGACCGCGAACGGCGAGACGACCTCGGAATCCACGACGAAGGACTCCTTCGACGTCGTCTACGGGTGGTACAAAGCGCACCTGCCCGCCGGATCTGAGACGGAGCGGCTCACGATCGGCAGCGTGCGAGAGGCCGCGTTCAAGGTCGCCAACTCGACGATCTCCATCGCGTCGTCGAATGGTCAAACCGTTATCACGATCGCAAACAAGCAGTAGCGAACGTCAGCGCGCCGCGATGTCGGTGCGATAGGTGAGATCGCAGGCGCCGAGCTCTGCAGCCAGCGCGTGTACGCCGTCATAGGCGCGCGCGCGTGCCCGCTCGACGTCGTTTCCCATTGCGCATAGCGTCAAGACGCGCCCTCCCGCGGCGTCGATCCACCCGTCGCGGCGGGTTGAGTTGCCCCAAAAGATCCAGCAGCCGTCCTTGACGCGCGGCGCTGCGACGCCGCGCAACGGCGTTGCACTCGCCGGATAGTCTCCGGTTGCGAGAACGACGCCGACGCACGCGTCGCCTGAGAGCACGATCGCGCGCGGATCGAGCCTTCCCGTCGCGGTTGCGTGCAGCAAGCGCGCGAAGTCGCCCTCGATGCGTGGAAGCAGCACTTGCGCCTCCGGGTCGCCGAAGCGTGCGTTGAACTCGATCACGCTCGGCCCCTCCCTCGTCCACATCAAACCGCAATAGAGCACGCCGATGTAGGGCTCTTCCTCTTCCGCCAAGCCGCGCCGCACCGGCTCGAGTATCTGCTCGCGCACCACCTGCTCGAAGTTCTCGGGAAAACCGCGCGGCGGAGAGTAGGCGCCCATTCCACCCGTATTCGGACCAGTATCGCCGTCACCGGCGCGTTTGTAATCGCAAGCTGCCGCAAGGGGAACCAGTTGCGAGCCATCGCTCAAGGCAAAAAAACTGAGTTCGCGGCCTTCGAGCAGCTCCTCGATCAGGACGTCGTTGCCACCGCCGGGTACGTGCCCGCTTCCATACCACGCGCCGAGCGTCGCTTGGGCGCTGGCGCGATCCCTCGCAACGACGACACCTTTGCCTGACGCCAACCCGTCTGCTTTGATGGCGACCGCATCCCCATGGCGATCGAGCGCGCGCAGTGCTCCATCCAGCGAGTGCACGACGCTTGCCCGCGCGCTTCGAATATCGTGGCGCTGCATGAATCGCTTGGCGAAGATCTTGCTCGACTCAAGGCGTCCGGCGGAGCGATTGGGACCAAAAACCGCGATACCGGCTTTGCGCAAGCGGTCTCCGACCCCGGCAGCGATCGCCGTCTCCGGACCGAGAACGGCGAGATCGACGCGCTCGTCGACGCACTTTTTCGCCAGCTCCTTACCATCCGTTGCCGCGACGCTCCAGTTCTCGCCGCGTGTCGCTGTACCGGCGTTGCCCGGCGCGGCGAAAACAGCCTCACACGACGGCGAAGCGGCGATCCGCCACGATAACGCGTCCTCCCGCGCTCCACCACCGACGACGAGCACCCGCACGATTATGTCATTCCCATTCGACGGTTGCCGGAGGCTTCGACGTGATGTCGTAGGCGACGCGGTTGACGCCGGGCACTTCGTTGACGATACGCGTCGAGATGCGCTCGAGCAACTCGGGCGGCAGGCGCGCCCAGTCCGCGGTCATGCCGTCTTCACTCGTGATCGCGCGCACCGCCACCAGATTCGCATATGTGCGCCCGTCGCCCATGACGCCGACGCTGCGCACGGGAGTGAGGACCGCGAAGTATTGCCACGGGTGCGGGTCGAGCGGCGCGTTATCGATCTCCTCGCGCACGATTGCGTCGGCGTCGCGCAGGATGCGCAGGCGTTCTTCGGTCACGTCGCCGATGACGCGCACCGCGAGTCCCGGTCCGGGAAATGGTTGGCGCCGCACGATCTTCTCGGGCAACCCGAGCGCGCGCCCGAGAGCTCGAACCTCGTCCTTGAAGAGCATGCGCAGCGGCTCGATAAGCTCCAGATGCATCTCCTCGGGTAAGCCACCCACGTTGTGGTGCGACTTGATCTTATGTCCCGCTTTGCTGTGCGGTGTCTTCGACTCGATCACGTCGGGGTAGAGCGTCCCTTGCACCAAGAAGCGCACGCCTTCGATCGCGCGCGCTTGGGCTTCGAAGATGCGAATGAACTCATGCCCGATGACGACTCGCTTGCGCTCGGGATCTTCGATCCCGGAAAGCGCTTCGAGAAATCGCTTGCGCGCGTCGACGGCGCGGACGTTTAGGTGGGCGATCTCCCGCAACATCTCGACGACTTGCTCCGCCTCGCCTTTGCGCAACAGGCCGTGATCTACGAACACACAGGTAAGCCGCTCGCCCAGCGCGCGTGCGACGAGCGTCGCGGCGACGGTTGAATCGACGCCGCCGGACAGCGCGCAGATGGCCTTCCCGTCACCCGCACGCGCGCGAATCTCGGCGATGGAGCGCTCGACGAACGAACCCATCTCCCAGTCGGCCGGCACCTGTGCGATCCGTTGCAGGAAATTCGCGAAGATCGTCCGGCCGTGTTCGGTGTGTACCACTTCGGGGTGAAACTGTACGCCGTAGATGCGATGTTGCACGTCGCCCATCGCCGCGACCGCGCAACGGGCAGTTGAAGCGAGCGCCGAGAAACCGTTGGGAAGGCGCACGACGGAATCGCCATGGGACATCCATACGCGCGATTGCGTCGGAACGTTCGCAAACAACGGCGAGGCCGGCGCCTCGACCGAAAGCGTTGCCGGACCATACTCCGCGTGATCCAGCTTGATCAGTTCGCCGCCAAGATCACGCGCGATGCGCTGCATGCCGTAACAGATGCCGAGCACCGGGACGCCCGCCCGCAGGATCGCGCGATCGAGACCGGGCGCACCCGGGACGAGGGTCGATTCGGGACCGCCCGTGAGAACGATCGCCTGCGGAGTGCGCGGCGCGAGCGCGCTCCACGGCGTATCATACGGCAGGATCTCGCAATACGTTCCAAGTTCACGCGTGCGGCGCGCGATCAGTTGGCTGTACTGAGCGCCGAAGTCGAGGATTGCAACGAATCCTGCCATCGGCGCAGGGTTCTAAGCTCTAGACAACGCTCCTTGCCGCAGCAATCGCCTCGTCGTAGTTTGGTTCGCTCGCGACCTCGGTGACCAGCTCCTCGTAACGGACCCGCCCGTCCCTTCCGACGACGAGCACGGCGCGCGCGAGCAATCCCAACTCTTTGATTTCCAGACCGGTGCTGCGCCCGAAGCTATGATCTTTGTAATCGGATAGCATCTGCAGCAGCTTCACGCCCTCCTGTGCGTGCTTCCACCGTTGCATCGCAAACGGGAGATCGCGGCTGACGACGTACGCCCACACACCTTCCGGCACCTCTTCCAGCCGAGCGTTGAACTTGTTCGACTCGAGCGAGCAAACGCTCGTGTCGAGCGACGGGACGACGATGAGAAGCGCCGCGCGCTTTCCGTTATCGGTGAGTGTCCGCGGCGTGTGCTCGTCCAGCTTTGTGCCGACGAGCGTGAACTCCGGAAGCGGATCGCCGACGTGCAGTTCGGGCCCGACCAGCGTTTTGGGTGACCCCTTGAAGGTCACGGCTCCCGGGCGTTCTTGCAGTAGTTGTGTTGCCATCAGTATTCTCCCCAATCCTATTTCACGTTAGAACACGATCTAGGCACTTCGCGTCGCGCGCAAAGAGTACTTCCATCGCAATGCGCTCGCCGACGGAAACGTCGCGGCCCCATCGGTATGCCGAGTATGGCGTGAAACGCGTGCCGGGTGATCCCGGAATGCGCAGCGAGACGTCGTAGCAAACGAGCGCTTTCGGCGGTCCGGCGACGATCGTGCACTGCAGCGCGAAGGGACCGATCACGCCGGGCGCCATGGCCTCGCTCGCTGCGGCGAGGAATGCCTCGCCCATTGCAAACGCGCTCTCCAGCATCGATTCGGTCATCGTGGCCGCGATATGCCCAGCTTCTTCGAGCCGCATGGGGACCGTTCGCACGGCATCCAACGCACTCGGCGGTAGGTTGCGCAAGCCTTCGAGATTCGTCTGGCGCCGGGTGTCCGTGCCCAGCAGTTCGAGTTCGCGCAGCATCGGCGAATAGAAAAAATTGAGATTGATCGCTGGACCGAGTACGTACTCCTCGATAACCGCGCTCGCCAGCCCTTCTTCCGTTATGGTGCCTTCGTCGATCAAACGGGCCGCCGTCTCCCGGTATTCGCGCGGCGACGAGCAGAGAAAAAACGCGCGCTCGAAGCTGACGCGAGCGTGTGGAGCTTTCACCATGACGAGACGATCGATCTCCTCCGGCGACGGAAACTGCACTGGGTGGAGAATATCCGCCTTACGCAGCAACGCGTACTGATTCTTCGACTCGTCGCGCTCCTCGAAACGCAGCAAGCGGCGATTCCCGAAGAGCGGCACGCGCATTCCGCGCTCGATCTCGTCGTACGAGAATGCTTGCCGCATGTAGACTTCAAACGACCTGTTCGGAACGAAGATCGCGTTCTCGGCCAGAAGCCGATCTTGCACCGCGGCATCGAGCATGTCCGTAAAGCGTTCCAGTTCGATGACCTCGTCGACGCAGCCGCGCGGAACCGGCTGCTCGCGGCGACGGAAAGACTCGGTATACGTGCGCTCGCGGCCGCGCGCGGTGACGATCAAGCTGCGCAGACCCTGCGCGCGTGCTCCGGCGGCGACGTCTAACGCGGAGTGACTCCCGATGCAGCATAGGGCAATCTCCTTACTCATGCGCGTGAAACTCGGCCGCGCCTTGCGCGACCTTCCATTCTTGTCATCCCGAGCGCACGCGAGAGCCTGCGCGGCGTTAGGGAGGCGCTCCTCGGCAAATGCCTACGAATTCCCCAACAACTCCTGTGCCTGCGGAGAATCCTGATACTCGACGAGCAAGATGCTGCGCAAATGGCGCGCTTCCTGCCGTACCTGCGGCGCGGTCATGCGGTCGAGCATCCTGATGGAATCGTAAAGGAGCTTCGCCATGTCGCGGTCCTGCGGATAAACCTTCTGCATGTCCTGCACGGCGACCGCGATGTTGAGCGCGGCGCCCGCTTCGAGATTGCCGTAGTGGTAATCCAGCATGAAGTTCACGTGCTTCATCTCGTTTTCGATACCCAGAACCGACATCCCGAACGGGCCGAAATACTCGTCGGCCGGCGCGAGCCGCGTCAAGTACACGTCCTCGGGCACCACGATGAGGTGGGCGATGACGTCGAGCCTATTCGCACGCCGGAGGCGATCGATGATGATCGCGGCGTGGCGCCGGTCCAGCGCACTGTAGCCCGATGCGTTGCCGATCGCCGCTTCGGCTGGGGTGACGAGCGGGGG
>JAKAPO010000084.1 GCA_021807065.1 bacterium | reverse complement strand
TCGATGCGATGCATCAGAATGGAAAAAAGCGACTCTTTGACGCGCCCAGGCGTCGGCCTGACCGTTCTCGACTTCGGCGAGCGCAGTTTACGGCTGCCCAGCTCGCCGCCGGTGATGCGCGGCATTAGCTCACCACCGCCGGCGCGGTGACGATCTCCAGCACGTCGCAGATATCCGTCACCACGGCGTCCGGTTGCGCAAGCCCTTCGGGATAGGACCGGTTTTCGGCGTTATACCAAATAGCTCGAAGCCCCGCATGCTTTGCACCTGCGACGTCGGCTCGGGGATTGTCACCGACGTACCAAACGCATTCCGCGGGCACCGCGAGCCTCTCCACGAGCGCCGCAAACGCCTGCGCGTCGGGTTTGGAAATTCCGATATCGCTGCTGGCGAGGACCGGTCCGTCGAAGCCGGCGCGCTCGGCTTTGCGTTGCTGCAACGGACTCCAACCGTTGCTAAGAACGGCTGCGGCGAGTCCGTGGGAACGCATCTGCGCTAGAAGCCGCGGTACGCCTGAGAGCGGCACGACGATTTGATCGACGAGCGAAAGCGCGATCTCCCGGAAACGGTGGACGAATGGGTACGGATCCGTAACGCCGCGTTCCGAGACATAGCGCCGGACGGCCTCATCGATGCTGAAGGCCCCGCTGCGCTGACGCTCCAGCAGCGTGTCGATCGCGCTCGTCTCTTGATCGAGCGTCCCTAGTGCGGATCCACCGGCGGCGTCTATGGCTGGAAGGAGACGCAAGAACGCGATGCGCTCGAGCTTGTTATCGATCGCCAGCGTGTGGTCGATATCGAAACCGACCGCGCATCCCGCAGGCACTTACGGACCCGGACCTTCGACGATGCGCACGAAAGCGTTGGGCAGGATCCACTTCTGCAGGGCGGCGCGCACAGATTCCGGGGTCGCCGAGAGTTCTCGCCGTGCGTCGATTTGGCCCTGATTCAGCGGAAGGCCGTACAGGCTGTAATCGAGCATTTGCCCGGCCGTGCCCCTGAAACTATCGGCGCGAAGCACGGAATCGCTCATCAGCATCGCTTTTGCGCGCTCGAGGCGATTCCCTGAGATATCGCCGCGTTCGAGTTGGCTCAGATCGGCAAGCGCCAGCTGCTGCGCGGGGACGATCTTGTCGGGATCGCATGCGTAGGTAATCATGAACACGGCGCGGTTCTTGAGCCACGTCAGATCCGAACCGACGCCATACACGTAGCCATGCTTGACGCGAAGGTCGTCCATCAACAGAGAACCGAATCCACCGCCTCCCAAGACGTTGTTCGCGACTTGCAGGAGCGCGAAATCAGGATCTGCGCGGGGAAGGTCGAGGACTTGTGCCAGCCGCACTAGCGACTGCCCCCGCGACGGGTCGGGAACGACGACGCTCGCCATCCCGTTCTTCGGCACCTGCGGTGCGTGCACGTCCGGTTTCGGACCGTGCGCCGTCCACGCGCCAAAATACCGCTCGAACGTCGCCCGCGCTCGTCCTGGCGTGACGTCGCCGATCACCACGACGGTCGTCATATCGGGACGATAGACTGTTGCATAGTAGGATCGCACGTCGCCGAGCGTAACGGAGCCCGCCGTCTGCGGCGTTGCAAAGAGCTGCATCGGATCGGTCGGCGGATAGAGCGCTCTATGCAACGCAACCGATGCCAAATGATCCGGTGATGTCATCTCACCGGTCAGCTCGCCTACCGTTTCCTGCTTGACGATTTGGAACGCCGCTGTGGGGAATGCAGGATGCAGCTCTTCGTCGGCCAGCAGTTGCACGCCGCGGTCGAAATGACTCGAGAGCACGCGCAGCGAGAAAGGAATCCCGGCTGACACGTCTGCGGCGATAGCATCGAGCTGTTGCCTCAGCTGAATGCGGTCGTATTGCGTCGTGCCGTAAGCGAACAGGCCATTCGTGATGTCGGCAACGCCCTGCTTGTCGGGGGGCGCCTCTCTGTGCTCGCTGCTCGTGATCCCGCCGTATACCTCGACCGTGTCGGTCACGTGCTCCGGGATCACGACCAAACGCATCCCGTTCGGCAGCGTCATCGAAACTGGATGCACTACCTGCGCCGGAAGGCCAACACGCGCGAATGCGGCCCGTGCCCATGTTGGGAGTGGCTGCGATCGCTCGGGCGTGAGCGTGTTGTTCTCTTGCGCGAGAGCAGGGGCAGCGGCTTTCACGGCGCCCGCATTCTTTGGAACCGCGTACGCTACGATCGCCGTGTTCGGATTGATGTATCGCCGGAACACTCGGTTGACGTCCGTAACGCTCACGCGCTCCATCGCTCGCAAGAGCTGATCCGGCGAACGATCTCCGCGCAGCGCAACCGCATCGCTCCATTCGAAAGCGAGTCCCTCGATCGAATTACCTCCGAATTCGCTGGCAGCGATCGCGCGGCGTTTTGCAACCTCGACCAAATCGCGCGGTAGACCGGTTTGCCGATAGCCCTCGAGCACAGCACGCAAATCATTCTCCGCGGTCTGCACGTTGGTCGTCACCGGGACGACGCTGAACGCCGCGCTCGCCGTGGCGTATGCATGCGAGCTGATGTCCTGAAAACCCGCGTACAGCGATTTGCCCGACGCGACCAAACCGTACAGGTTTGCGCGTTGATCGTTGAGGACCGCCTCGAGAATCTGAGCGGCCGCGTAGTCGCGATCTTTCCAACCGGGCAGGCGAAACGAGAGCCCAACGAGCGAATATGGCTGATCGCTCGTCACTCGATACGTGGCGCGTTGTATCGGCCGCAAGCTGACGCTGGAGCGTGCGGGGAGCTTCACGGGCCGAATGCTACCGAAGTATTTCTCCGCCATCCGTATCGCCGCCGGACCGTCGACGTCGCCCACGATGACGTAAACGGCGTTGTTCGGATGATACCACGTAGAGTAAAAATCTCGCAGGACGCTCGCATTGATTTGGTGCCCGAAAGAATACAGGGTACCGAGCGTGTCCTTGGCGTACGGCGTACCTTTGAAGATGGACGGCAGGATCGTGCGTTCGAAGAGTCTTTCGATCGGGATGCTGTCGTCTTGCGTTACCTCTTGTTCGATCGCACCCCGCTCGGCGGTCCAACCGGATTCCGCCAGCGTTAGATGCCGCGCGCGATCCGCCTCGAGGCGCATGGCGACCCCGAGGTACTGTACCGGTACGGTGAAGAAGAACTGCGTCATCTCCGGCTGGGTGTCCGCATCGTAGCTGCCGCCCATCAGTTGACTGATCTCGAAGAGCTGCGCCTGTGAGATCGTGGGCGTTCCGCGAAACATCATGTGCTCCAACGCATGCGCCTCACCGGGATAGCGTTCTTCGTTCGAACCGACGCGATAGTTCAACACCGCGGTCACGACGGGTGCTAACGGATCGCGTACGACGACGACGCGCAAACCGTTGGCAAGCGTCGCGCGCGTTACCGTAAGCGACGTAGCTGCAGGCGTACTTGCCGTTGCGACGACGCTCAGCAAGCATACGGTGAGTAACGAACGCAGCGCCTTCACGGCGCGCGACCTTCCCTCGCGCGCTTCGCGGACCCTTTTCAGAGGTTCCCCAGGGTCCTCTGCTAAGAGGATGCGACCAAAGCATGCAACGCGGGCGTCACATCCAGCGCCGCTCGCAGGCCTGCGTGCTCCGGTCTGCGGATATGCGCGTCTTCCTTTATAATGGTTTCCGCCACGCGTCTCGCGTTCTCGTAGATGGCGAAGTCGCGAGCGAGATCGCCGAATCGGAGTTCCGCCTTCCCGTGCTGTGCAGTTCCGGCAAACTCGCCTGCGCCGCGCATCTCGAGGTCGGCCTCTGCGATTGCGAAGCCGTCGTTCGTCTTGGTGAGAATCTCTAGTCGCTGCGCCTCTTCGCGATCGTCGGCGTACACGAAGATGCAGAACGATTGCGCGGTTCCACGCCCAACGCGCCCCCGCAACTGATGCAGCTGGGCTAGTCCGTACCGTTGGGCGTCCAGGACGACCATCACGCCGGCATTGGGCACGTCGACGCCGACCTCGACAACGGTCGTGGCGACGAGCACGTCGATCTGCCCTCGAACGAAGCGCCGCATGACTTCGTCCTTCTCGCGCGGAGGCAGCCGCCCGTGAACGAGTCCGAGCCGTAGATCGGGGAAAACGTTCGCCCGTAGGCGCTCGTACTCGCTGAGGGCGCTCATAGCACCCGTCTCGCCTTCTTCGATCGCCGGCGCAACGACGTACCCCTGGCCGCCGCCGGCGACGATCGCGCGTACGAATGTATAGACTCTCTCCAGCCACCCGAGCCGTACCGCAAATGTTTGGACCGGCCTACGGCCGGGGGGCATCTCGTCCAAACGCGATTCGTCGAGGTCGGCATACAGCGACTGCGCGAGCGTGCGCGGGATCGGCGTCGCGGTCATGTGAAGCGTGTGCGGCGTTCCGCCTTTCGCGCGTAACCTGGCACGATGCTCGACTCCGAAGCGATGCTGCTCGTCGATGATCGTCAGCCCGAGGCGCGAGAATTCAACGCCCTCCGTGAGGAGAGCATGCGTACCAACGGCCAAGGTGGCCTCGCCGCTTGCGAGGCGGTCGACCGCCGCTTGCCGCGCCCGTTGCGTCTGGCTGCCGAGAATCGGTTCCACGTTGATGCGAAACGGAAGCAGGAGCGGGCCGAGCTTCTCGATGTGCTGCGCTGCGAGGATCTCGGTTGGCGCCATGAGCGCAGCTTGATGACCGCATCGTGCGGCGAGCAACACTGCGGCGGCGGCAACGATGGTCTTGCCGCTGCCGACGTCGCCCTGCAACAGGCGGTTCATCGGCACGTCCCGCGACATATCGCGCCAAATCTCCATGATGACGCGCCGTTGCGCCGCCGTCAGCGCAAACGGTAACGACGATTCCAACTGCTCGAGCAGCTCACGAGGCACGGACAACGCCGCCGCATCGTGTTCGGCCATCCGCTGCGCCCGTCGCAGTTGCGCCCCCGTAGCGAGCACGAGAAATTCGCCAAAAACGAAGCGCTCGCGGGCGCGGGCCGCCGACTCGGGTGTCGTGGGCGCATGAACCATGCGATAGGCATCGGCCATCGGCAGAAATCCGCGCTGCCGCATTATGGTCGCCGGCAGAACGTCTTCGGGCGCTTCTTTCAGAAGCCGCGATAAGTTCTTTCGAATGACGCTTGCGATCTTGCGAGAGGGCAGGTCTTTGCTCGCTCGGTACACCGGAACCATCTCGCCGCGGTAGACCTCATCGTCTTGTAGAACCCGGCAGTGCGCTACGTTGACAACGGGCTCGATGAGCGATCTTACCAATCGCCCGCGAACGAAGATGCGCATCCCCGGATGAAACCGGCCGATCGCGTAGCGGTGGCGGCCGATCCACTTCGCAACGAAGGTCCCGCTATCGTCTTCCGCCCGCACTTCGACGATCTCAATCCCGCTGCGCACGCGCCGTTCCTTCACGTCGACCACGCGGCCGAGCGCATTCACTTCGCCAGTGCTTTCGTCCGCGGCAGCGCGTAGCCGTGCGGCAGGCATCGGCTCCCGCAGATCGTCATAGCGGAAGGGAAAGTATTCCAACAGATCGCGTAGTGTCGCAATTCCTAAATCCGCAAGAAGCCGCGCAGATCTCTCGCCGACGCCCTCGAGTTCGCCGATTGTGGAAGGCGCTTCCTTAACGGGAACCGGCACGCTCGAGCAGCTGAGCCCCGACGCGATCGAGCGAGATGCCGCGAGCCTCTAGAAGCACGCAAAGATGGAACAGCAGATCCGCCGCTTCCCAGATCAACTCGTCGTCGCCGGCATTTTTTGCTGCGATCACGACCTCGGTCGCCTCTTCTCCGACCTTCTTACCGATGCGGTCGACGCCGCCGGCATACAACTTCGCCACGTACGATCCTTCGGGTGCTTGCCGTTTGCGTTCGTTAAGGACGTTCCGCAAGTGTGCGACGGCTCGGATGAAATCGCCGTCGTTCCGCCCCTGCTCGCGGGCCAGCAGCTCCTTGTGAAAACAGCTCGCGGCACCGGTATGGCATGCCGGCCCACTGGGAATTACTCGGTACAATATGGCGTCGCCGTCGCAATCGGCCACTACTTCGATTACGCGCTGTGTGTTGCCGCTGCTTTCCCCTTTGCGCCAGAGCGCCTGGCGGCTGCGACTGTACAGATGCGTCTGACGGGTCTGGAGCGTGCGCTCCAGCGCTTCGCGGTTCGCCCACGCCAGCGTTAACACGTCGCACGTGCGAGCGTCTACAACGATCACCGGCAGCAGGCCGTTTTCGGCGAATTTCAGTTCCATGGACGCGTGGGAATCCCGCGTTGCGCGAGCGCTTCCTTCAATGCGGGAATTTCGATCTCGCGAAAGTGGAAGAGTGACGCAGCCAGGGCAGCATCGGCACCGGCGGCAAAGATGTCGGCGAAATCCTCGACCCGTCCCGCGCCTCCGGAGGCAATCACGGGTACCGAAACCGCTTCGCGCACCGCCGAAGTCAACGCGACGTCGTAACCGCTCTTGGTACCGTCTCGATCCATCGATGTCAGCAGAATCTCGCCCGCACCGTCTTCGCCTGCCGCCTCGGATGCCCACGTAACCGCGTCCAAATCCGTCGGTGTCCTGCCGCCGTCGATCACCACTTCCCAGCCGCCGTCACGCTTGCGCGCGTCGATTGCCAAGACGATGCACTGGCTGCCGAACGCCGCCGACGCGTGGCGAAGGAGTTGCGGCTCGCGGACAGCCGCGCTGTTGAGTGAGACCTTGTCGCAGCCGGCGCGCAGCAGCGTGCGAACTTCTTCCACGCCGTTGACTCCGCCCCCGACGGCAAACGGCATCGTCAGCTCGCGCGCCACCGCGCGCACGACCTCGTGAGTCGCAACCCGTCCTTGAATGGTTGCAGTAATATCGAGGAAAACCAGCTCGTCGGCGCCCGCTCGCTCGTAGTAGGCGGCGAGTTCGACTGGGTCGCCTGCGTCGCGTAGGCCGAGGAAGTTCACGCCTTTGACGACGCGCCCATCTTTGATGTCAAGGCAAGGAATTATTCTCTTAACGAGCATCGTGAGCGACTACCGAACCGCCGGCGCACGCAGCCTAGCGTACATCGCCTGTTCGCGCGGCATGGGTACGTCATACCGCTTCCCTAGTTCGATCGCCGCTCCCACGATCGGGTCGATTTCCAGCGAGCGATCTGCCTCAGCATCTTGGAGCATCGAGCTTTTTACGTCATCGAGACGCGCCGCATACGCTATCCGGTCTTCGGCCTCGCGTTCGGGATTCTCGACGAGCCCGAGAGCCTTGCCTACTTCCAGCACTTCGAGCATGAGCGCCCGTATCTCACCAAGCACCGAAGGATCGCGCATCATCTGTCCGATGGTCATGCGCGTCACCACGCTCATCGGATTCAGGCTTGCATTCCCGACGAGTTTGAACCACAGACTTCGCCGAATGGCTCCGTCGATCTCAACGTCCAGACCCGCTCGTCGAAGCGTCCGCGCTAGTCGCTCGATGCGCTCTCCGTTGTGCCCGGTCGCCTCGCCGATCAGGTAGCGTAACCCGCCGCTCTGCACGATCACACCCGGATCCGCGAGGTGGCCTGAGACGTGCACGACGCCGCCGATGACGCGTTCGTCACCGAAGAGTGCGCCAAGGCGTCCGCCGGGATCGACCGTCTCGAGCGGCGGGTCTCGCTCGAACCAGAACGGAACCCCGTTCTGGAGCGTGACGATCGGCACGTTCATCTGCGCGACGGCCGCCATTTGCTCGAGGAAACCCGGCCACTGATGCGCTTTGAACGTCAAGAGGTAGGCGTCCGATGCGGGGAGTTCGCGCACGTCCGCTGCCGCGTCGACCTGTGCGGAGAAGGCTCCCAAGTCGCTGCTGCGTACGCGTAGGCCGTGCCGGCGAATTGCGCTTAGCTGTTCGCCGCGTACTACGACTGCGGTCTCAACCCCGCCGCGCGCAAGCACGGCGGCGATGAACCCGCCGATTGCCCCAGCACCGACGATCGTGAGGCGCATCAAGACAACAATGAGGCGACGGGCAGATTCGAACTGCCGGATGGAGCTTTTGCAGAGCTCTGCCTTACCACTTGGCTACGTCGCCCCAATAACGTGGGTCGTTACGAGCGGGTAGTGGGAATCGAACCCACGCATCGACCTTGGGAAGGTCACAGGCTACCATTACATCATACCCGCGCTGTCACGGCCGGTGCGCTTCGTGCTCCGTTGCGTTGCACCCTGGCTGCATCTACGAAAGCACGCCGACCGCACGTGCCAGCACCAGCGCGATCGTCACGAGCGAGATCAACGATTCGACGAGCATGAGCGTCTTTGCCATGACACTGAGGGGCATAACGTCGGCAGGGCTGAAAGCGGTTGCGGTTACGTACGCTAGGTAGAGGTAGTCGATGAACTGCGGCTTCCATTCCTGGCCAACCCATGGGCTGTACGACGGATTAACCGCCATTTGCGGAAAGAGAAAATCGGCGGCGGTTGCCGTGCGGGCTGACGTCTGCTGCGAGCGAGGGAATGGTCCTC
>JAKAPO010000083.1 GCA_021807065.1 bacterium | reverse complement strand
GGGCGCCTTGCTATCTTTATCGACCTGGGTATATCGCACATGATGAAAGCAGACGACGAAATCGCGTTCCTAAGGGCACGCGACGATAGCCGCGTCAAATTCCGCCAAATCAAGAACCTGAGCGCACTACGGGCCGGGTTAAGTGATACGGTCCCGCCGCATCCACTGCTAGCAGCCGATATGAAGGCGCTGCCCGGCATCATCAGCGTCTTTCATCACCACGGACAGACGCTGCGGCACCTGCAAGAGCGATATCCCGAGGACGAACGGATCGGCAAGGCGATCATGCTGTGGGAAGACTGCAAGCGCGCTATCGAGTCAGACCTCGCCACGGCTTCCTAGAAAGGACGCTCTGAGGAACCGCCCAGCTCTGCGCGAAAAACGGTGCGTGCGGGCAGTAGAAACCGTCGAATCGCATACGCAGGGCATGCCGACGCGCGTCGTCGTCGGCGGCATCGATCCAAGTCCAGGGAACACGATGTTCGAACGGCGCGAGTACGCGCGCGCACAGTTAGACGGTTTACGCCGTTTGCTGATGGAAGAGCCGCGTGGCCACGGGTCTATGTCAGGCGCGATCCTCATGCCGCCTGCCGACAAACGCGCCGATCTGGGCGTCCTCTTCATCGAGGTCAGCGGCTTCCTCCCGATGTGCGGTCACGGGACGATTGGCGTCTGCACCGTCGCGGTCGAGACCGGGTTGGTGAATGTCACCGAACCGGAGACCACGATCACCCTCGACACGCCGGCCGGTCTCGTGCGCGCAAACGTCGAGGTGCGCGACGGTAAGGCGAGGAGCGTCACGCTCACCAACGTGCCGTCGTTCCTTGCGATGCGAGACGCCGTCGTACACGTCGAAGGGTTGGACGACGTGCGTTTCGATCTCGCGTACGGCGGCAATTGCTACGCAATCGTCGCCGCGAGCGATGCCGGCCTTACGCTGGCGCTGGAGGAGGCGCCGCGCGTCATCGAGCGGGGACTGTGCATTATGAAAGCCATCAGCAAGCAACACCGCTTCACACACCCACTCGAGCATCGCATCGATGAGCTGCGACACGTGCTCTTCACGGCACCGCCTACCGTTGTCGGAGCGCACGCGAAGGGCGCGGTCGTCCTTCACCCCGGGGCGCTCGACCGGTCGCCATGTGGAACCGGCACGAGCGCGCGCATGGCGCAACGCTACTCCCGAGGGGAGCAGATGCTCCACGAAGAGTTCGTCCACGAAAGTTTCCTCGGCTCGTGTTTTACGGGATGCCTCGTTGATGAGATCGCGTTGCGGAACGGTGTGCGCGCGGTCGTGCCAACGATTCGCGGTCGCGCGTGGATCAGCGGCCGCGCGCAGTGGACGCTCGACCCCGACGATCCGTTTCCAAACGGATTTCTGATTCCGATTGCTTAACGGAGAACCGATGCCTCGGTTTCCAGGAGTCTACGTTGCCGTCATCACGCCCTTCACCGCAGACGATCGCGTCGACCTGCCGCGATTGCGCGCGCACGTTACGTGGTTGATCGATCAAGGCGTGCACGGCATCGTCCCTGCGGGATCGTGCGGCGAGTACGCGACGCTGACCGACGGTGAACGCGAGCAGGTCGTCGAAAACGTTGCGGAAGCCTGCAAGAATCGCGTGCCGGTGGTCGTCGGCACCGGTGCCTCGTCGACGCGTGACGCTGTGCGCTGGGCCGAACACGCTCGGCGCTGCGGCGCGGCAGGCATCATGGCGTTGCCACCGAGCGCCTACCGGCCGAGTCGCCGGGAGATCGAAGCGTGGTATGCCGCACTCGATGCGGTTGGCTTGCCGATCGTCGCCTATAATAACCCCTTTGACACAACCGTCGATCTCGTGCCAGAGCTGCTCGAAAAGCTCGCGCAGCTCGAGAACCTCGTTGCTGTAAAAGAGTACTCCGGCGACGTTCGGCGCATTCCGCTGATCCTCGAGCGCACCGGTCTCGAAGTCATCGTCGGATGCGACGATCTCGCGTTGGAGGGTTTCGTGGCCGGAGCCACCGGATGGATCGCCGGGCTGACCAACGTCGTGGCGCGAGAGAGCGTTGCGCTCTACGATCTCATCGTGGCCGGCAAACGTGAGGAAGCCACTGCACTCTATCGCAAGCTGCTTCCACTTTTTCGTTATGACTCACGCCCGACGTTCGTACAGGCGATCAAGTACGCGTTCGATCTCGTCGGCAAATCCGCCGGCACCACCCGTCCGCCCAGACTCGCTCTCGATGAAATCGATCGCGCCGCGATCGCGTCCGCGCTCGAGCCGTTCCTCGCAGTTGCAAAAAACTGACGTAGCCGTCGTTGGCGGCGGCATCATCGGAACCACGGCTGCACTCGAGCTGCAGCACCGTGGCCACGCAGTCACCATCATCGAACGCGACGAGCCCGGCGCCGGCACAGCCGCCGGCAGCGCCGGCTATCTCGCGTGGGACGACATCTTTCCGATTCCCAACCCGCACGTGATCGCGGAACTTCCGCGCATGCTCTTGGACAAGAAGGGTCCGCTGGTCATCAAGCCTTCGTACCTGCCGCACATGATCGGCTGGGGGACGCGCTTCCTGCTGGCTGCGCGTCCGTCACGCGTTCGCCGCGCGATCGCCGCCCTTTCGGAAATCAATCGTTACGCTGAAGAGAGTCTCGTCGCCATCGCAGAACCGGCCGGCGCGCAACGCTATCTGGTGCGCGAGACCGCCTTCCACGTCAGCCAGAAACCGGAATCGCTCGAGGATGCCGCCGCCCACATCCCAACGCTCAGAAGTTACGGATTCACGGTAGAGGTAATCGACCGCGAAACCCTGCTCGCTGCGGAGCCGGCACTCGGAGAGAACCTCGCCGGTGCGATCGCGATTGCAGGCGCGTATCGTTGCACGAACCCGGGTGCCTACGGCGCGGCGCTCGCGCAGCGTTTTCGCAGTGCCTCCGGCACCGCAACGCACGCGCGAGCGACCGCGATCGAACGCAATACCGATGCATGGAACGTGCGCACGACCATCGGCAACCTTCAGGCAAAGCACGTGGTGATCGCTGCGGGCGCGTGGTCGGGCGAACTGCTGCGCGGACTCGGCTACCGGGTCCCGCTCGAGAGCGCCCGCGGCTATCATCTGATGCTTCCAAGACCGCAGGTGCAGCTCAGCCGCCTGATCCACTTCAACGAGCCGCACTTCGTTGCAACGCCGATGGAACAAGGATTGCGCCTGGCCGGCACGGTCGAGTTCGCCGGTATCGACGCGCCGCCGAACGATTATCGCGCCGACATGCTGTTCGACATCGCTCGCGCGTATCTCCCGGCACTCGAACGCGACGGCGCCGTACGTTGGATGGGCCACCGTCCTTCGCTTCCGGACTCGCTTCCAGTCATCGGCCCATTACCGCGTCATCCCGGAATCGTCGGTGCGTTCGGCCACGAACGCCGCGGTTTTCTCGAATCGGGTATCACCGCGCGCTGCATCGCCGACCTCGTCGAGGAGAAAGCGCCTCCGATCGACCTCACGCCGTTCAGCATAGAGAGGTTCTAAGGGAGTCGCTTCCGCACGCTGGCAGCAGTGTCGTATAACACGACTAAACGAAATGCTTTTGGGAGGATAGAGTGGTGGTATGGCTAGCCGAACGTCGCTCTTCCCAGCCGTGCCGGATACCAATCCGCCATGGAACGAGGTTGAACCAATGTACGCTATTGCGTTCGATCTCGATGCCGAACTGCTGGAGAAGCGCTGCCCTTCGCCGTCCGGGAACAATGCCTATCGTGGCATTCGCGATGCGCTTTACGAACGCGGCCTTAATTAGGCACGTCTGGATTTGTGTGGGGGCGCGTAGCAATGCGCATCTCTACCGCGATCGGCGTACGGTGCGTTAAGGTGTTTCCAGGCGCAACAACCGTCAAAAGCACTCAAAGAACGACGCCGGTGCCGGTCGCCCGGAAATGCCATTAATAGTGTTCGGCACTATCCTTTTTGCGACTCCGTGGGCGTTTCCGGCTTTCCTCTTCGGCAGCCTGGGCTTTATAGCGGTCTACGAGTACATCGTTCGTCGCGTAGTGAAGCCGCCGCGTCGCGCCTGGGCTCTGTGGGCGTTGCTCGTTGTCATCTGGACGGTGGGCGCGTGGCTCGTTGCAGACGAGATACGAAACATCGTCGAGCAGCGACACTCGGCGGTTTTCTGGATTTTCTTCGCAGTACCGCTCGTCGTACTCGTTGGCGTAGCGGCATGGAGAATCCGGGCCGTGCGTCGCACCGGGCCTCCGAACCGCGCCCAGTCGCGCCGGGCTCTCATCATGGTTATCCTGTTACTCATGACGTTTTGGTTTTTCCACTGGATGTTGCTGTCCCGGTGAGATAGGTGCTTGCAGTGCGGGCATTGATTTGGACGGCTCGGATTTGGTTGTTCCGTGATCCTTGCTACCGGAGCTAGTTTCAGAATCTGCAAACCCGGGCGTTATGAAAAGCGAATGGAACCGGCACCGCTCGAGCAGATCATCGATTTCTCCTCGGAGGTCGCCGCCATGACGGCCGGCGCTCTGGGCATCGGCCTTGGTATTGCGTACCGCTTGGCGGAGGCCGGAGCAGCCATGGCCGCCGCCGATTGAAGCGGCACTCGAGCCCCTCATCGCAAAGATTCCGATGCACCGCATGAGCGAGCCCGACGACATCGGAAAAGTTGCCCTGTTTCTCGCGTCCGATCTCTCGAACTCCATGACGGGTTCGCAGATCGTCGTCGACGGAGGCGTCCTGCTCACGTAGCGCAAAACCAGGAGCGTGCACTTCGCCGCGACAGCTTTTGCGACGGCGTTCGCGATCGTCGATCCGATCGGGATGATTCCCTTGACCCTGGCCGTCATGGGACGAGTTCCCACGGAGATGCAAGCGCGGACCGTGGATCGCGCCGTCTTGGTTGCCGCAGCAATCCTGTTCGTCATGGGCATCCTCGGCCACGTCATCATGCGGTCGCTGGGCATCACGTTGCCCGCATTCATGATCGCCGGCGGAATCTTGCTGCTTCTCATCTCGATCGATATGGTCTTCGCGCGCAGAATTGGCGCAAAGCAGACCCCTGAAGAGGCGCGTGAGGATGCATCCACCGAGAATCCGGCAGTCTTCCCGCTCGCCATACCGATGATCGCGGGACCGGGGGCGATTGCCTCTGTCTTTCTTCTCATAGGTCTTGCGCGAGGTAGCTGGGCGGCGTTCTCGATCGTCGCCGCTGGCTACGCGGTGGCGCTCGTTGCCACGTGGGCGTGCATGCGAGCTGCCACGCTAATTGCCAAGAAAATCGGCCATACCGGAATTAATGTGGTCACACGGCTCTTTGGAATCATCCTAGCCGCGCTGGCGATCCAGTTCATCCTGAACGGCCTAGCCCAGACGCACGTCTTCAAGTAGGCCGTTTCAAACGAACGAAGCGCGTCACGCTGACGTCCGTACCGATCACGGGGTCGAGTCGAGTAATCGCCATACCGAACGCGTGCCGGGCGACCTGCCCCGTCGCGCGGTAGATCGGAGGGTGTGCCTGAGATCGCCACCTCCAGACGCTCCGGTTGCGTAACGCCGTGAAGCGTCAAGGTGCCGTCCAGCTCGAAAGCGGCGGCCTCGTGCGACACGATCTTCGTGCTGCTAAAGATCCACTTCGGATACTTCGCGACGTCGAAGAAGTCCGCCGATCGCAGCGCCACATCCCGGTCGGCGCTGTCGGTCTTCACGCCGGTCGCATCGAGGGTCGCCGTCACGCCGATTGGAATCTCGGAATCGCGCGGTAGGGTGACCGTGCCGCCTTCGATCGGAATCGTTCCGGTGACGTTTTCGACCCAAATGTGGGAGACGCTAAACTGCGCCGCCGAGCGAGCGGCATCGATCGCGAGCGTTCTCGTCGTCCCTTCGACTGAGCAGGAGCATGAAGATCGGGGCCCTCCGCTAGTACGCGATCGTTCCTAGCTCGTCGTCGCGGGTCCGGTCGTCCATTGCCAGTCGCGTACCTCGGGCATATCCTCCCCGTGCTCGTCGATATAGCGGCGGTGCTCCACGAGCGTGTCGCGGATCAATTGCTTGACGTGCGCCGCGCGATCGGCAAATCGGGGGACGCGGTCGATGACGTCGCCCGCGAGATCGAACCTGTCGATTTGATTGCGCACCGTCATGTCGAACGGCGTCGTCGTCGTGCCTTCTTCTTTATAGCCGCGTACGTGGAGATGCTCGTGCCCGTGCCGCCGATAGGTGAGTCGGTGGATCAGCCACGGATAGCCGTGAAAGGCGAACACGATCGGCTTGTCAGTCGTGAAGATCGAGTCGAAGTCGCGGTCGGCGAGCCCATGCGGATGCTCCGTCGACGGCTGCAGCACCATGAGATCGACGACGTTGACGACACGAATCTTCAGGTCGGGCAAGTGTTTTCGCAGGAAATCGACCGCCGCGAGCGTCTCCAACGTCGGAACGTCGCCGCAGCAAGCCATCACCACGTCCGGCTCGCAGCCTTGATCGTTGCTCGCCCAGTTCCAGATACCTATGCCAGCGGTGCAGTGTTCGATCGCCGCCTCCATCGTCATCCACTGCCATTCCGGCTGCTTTCCCGCAACGATGACGTTGACGTAGTTGCGGCTACGAAGGCAGTGATCGGCGACCGAAAGTAGTGAGTTCGCGTCGGGCGGGAGATAGACGCGCACGACGTCCGCCTTCTTATTGACGACGTGATCGATGAAGCCGGGATCCTGATGGCTGAAGCCGTTGTGATCCTGGCGCCAGACGTGCGACGTCAACAGGTAATTCAGAGAGGCGATCGGGCGCCGCCATTCGATCTCTCGAATCGACTTCAACCATTTCGCATGCTGGTTGAACATCGAGTCGACGATATGGATGAAAGCTTCGTAACACGAGAAGAAACCATGGCGCCCCGTGAGCAGGTAGCCTTCCAACCAGCCTTGACAGAGGTGCTCGCTGAGCACCTCCATGACGCGACCGTTCGGCGAGACGTGATCGTCCGTCGGCAGGATCTGCGCCGTCGAGGTGCGGTCGGTTACTTCGAAGAGTGCAGTTAGCCGGTTCGAAGCCGTTTCGTCCGGCCCCATGACGCGAAAACAATCCGGGTTCTTCTTCACCACGTCTCGTAAGAAGGCGCCGAGCACGCGCGTCGCCTCGCCGCGTACCGCTCCTGGAGCCGGTACATCGACGGCGTAGTCGCCGAAATCGGGCATGACTAAATCGCGCAGCAGAAGCCCACCGTTCGCGTTCGGATTGGCCCCCATGCGACGATTGCCGGTCGGAGCGAGCGACGCCAATTGCGCGACGAGGCGACCACTCTCGTCGAAAAGTTCCTCCGGCCTGTACCTGCGCATCCACTCCTCGAGCATGCGCAAGTGCTCCGGGCGTTCGCGCACCTCGGTCAGCGGCACCTGATGCGCGCGAAAGGTTCCCTCGATTTGGACGCCGTCGACGACTTTCGGGCCGGTCCATCCCTTCGGCGTGCGCAGGATCAACAACGGCCAACGCGGACGGCCCGGATCATTCTTGGCTCGAGCATCCCGCTGAATCGCCATGATACGTTCGACGATCGTGTCCAGCGTTCGCGCCATTCCCTCGTGCATCTCAAGCGGCTCGTCGCCCTCGAGCACGACCGGATCGTAACCGTAGCCCGTAAACAGGTCGAGTAACTCTTCGTTCGGAATCCGCGCGAGCACGGTCGGACCCGCAATCTTGTACCCGTTCAAGTGCAGCACCGGCAACACGGCACCGTCTCGGACGGGATTGAGGAATTTGTTCGAGTGCCAACTCGTCGCCAGCGCGCCGGTCTCCGACTCTCCGTCGCCGACAACGCAGCACGCCAAGAGACTTGGGTTGTCGAAGACGGCGCCGTGGGCGTGCGCGATCGAATAACCCAGCTCGCCGCCTTCGTTGATGGAGCCGGGCGTCTCGGGCGCCGCGTGACTCGGAATGCCGCCCGGGAAGGAAAACTGTTTGAAGAGGCGACGCATGCCCCGCTCGTCTTGCGAGACGTTGGGATAAAGCTCGCTGTACGTCCCTTCGAGATAGGTATTGGCGACGATGGCCGGACCGCCGTGACCCGGGCCGGCGATGAAGATCGCGTCGAGATCGTATTTCTTGATGACGCGATTCATATGCGCGTAGACGAAGTTGAGCCCGGGCGTCGTCCCCCAGTGGCCGAGTAATCGCGGCTTCACGTGTTCCGGGCGAAGCGGCTCGCGCAGCAGCGGGTTCTCCATGAGATAGATCTGCCCGACGGAGAGATAGTTGGCCGCGCGCCAATACGCATCGATACGGTGCAGTTCGTCGCGAGAGAGTGGCGACGTCGACGCAGTCTTCACGATGCAAATCTTCCCGTCCGCGTGTACCGAAACACGTGAAGCACTCCGCTATCGAAGATGCGGTAGGCCGCGAGTTTGATGCGATCGTTCACGACGAACCACGCGAGCGCGTAACCCCAGACGAACAGCGCGAGTTGCCAACTGATCGGCGTCATGAAGAGTCCGAAGACGGCAATGCACGTCGCGAAGAACTGGGTGACGAGCACTGCGCCGAGAAGAATCGGTGCGGGCCGACTACTCCAAAACGGACCGCGCGTGCGCGTTACGAAGATCGTCAAGTGGCCGGCGACGGAAAGCTTGAGATACATGAGCGTCTGCACGGCGTCGCTG
>JAKAPO010000082.1 GCA_021807065.1 bacterium | reverse complement strand
GGCACAGGCGCCTGTACCGTGCGCACCGGGCACTTCGACATCGAGAGCGGTTACACCAATACCATCACGACCGGAGCCGGTGGCGGTTACACCATTGCCTATCCGCAATTGCTGATTCGCATCGGCACCTCCGACCCGCACCTCGACTTCGAAATCGGCGCGCCGGCTTACAGCCGTGCCAACTCCGGCGGAGTGGTTACGACAGGCTGGAGCGACGTCAATATCGGCGCGAAGTACGAGCTCGGCTATAGTTCAAACGCGGACTGGGGCACGAACTTCGTCGTCACCTTTCCTACGGGCAATACGGCATTCAGCGCCGGGCACGCGCAGTACAGCGGCAACCTCAACTGGGGGTACGCGTTCAACTCGGAGTTCGGAGTCTCGGGAATGGTCGGCTTCAACGAGTTCAGCGGCTACACTGCCGCGGGCAATCTACAGTCGTACTTCGCCTTCCTCCCGACGCTCGAGTTGAGCGCGGCGCTCCCCGGCGGGCCGTCGCAGATCTCAGCCGAATACGCGTATTTCTCGCAAGCAGGGCCGGACCTCGGCGGAAAAGGCGTCGGCGATTTCATCTATCAGCGCGACTTCGGCCCTCACGTTCAATTTGACATCGAGTACGGATTCTCGCCGGCTCTAATCAATGGACAGCGCCAACACTATCTCGGCGCCGGCCTCTCGTTTATGAACTGACTACTCGTTTCGTTCAGACCGTGCCGAGCGGATAGGCAGCCCCGTACCGAGAGTGATGAGCGGGACGTTGTGCGGCTTGTTGTCGATCACGTGGCGGCGCCCGATGAAAAGCACCGACGCGAGCGCTGCGAATCCCGCCGACGCATGCACGACGAGGCAGCCCGCAGAGTCGAGTGCGCCCCACTTTGCGAGCAATCCGTCCGAGCTCCAGAGCATGTGCACGAACGGAAAGTAGACGAAGATCCGCCAGAAGGTGAGAAATAGGAAGTACGCCTTGAACGTCACCCGGTTGGCGAAGCTCCCGTAATGAGTGCAGGCGTAATGATCGCGAACATCATTTGATACGCGATGTGTACGACGAGAGGGATGGCCGCGGTATTCCCGGTGAACATCGTATGAAGGGTGACGCCTCGAAGAACGAAATACTGCATCGGGTTTCCGATGATCCCGTGCCAGTCGGCCCCGAAGCACATCGAGTATCCGAAGGCGACCCAAAGCACCGTCGTCCACCCCAGCGACATGAAGCTCTGAGTCATGATGGTCACCACATTCTCGCGACTGACGAGTCCGCCGTAGGAAAACGCGAGCCCTGGTGTCATGACCATGACGAGGCTCGCACAGATGAGCATGAACGCGGTGTTACCGATATCGAAGGGCGCGGTACTCATTGCAGTCTCTTCTCCCAAAGGCGTGCTCGGCTCGTTAGAAGCGGAAGCGAGCGAATCCTAGAGGGCCACGCGCCCGCGACGCTGCAGGTACCCCCACATGAAGGCGTCGATATCGCCGTCGAGCACCGCCTGCGCGTTGCCGGTCTCGACATTGGTGCGGTGATCTTTGACGAGCTGATACGGCTGCAACACGTAGGAACGAATCTGCGAGCCCCATTCGATTGCGTGCCGCTCGCCGCGCAGTGCCGCCAGCTGCCGGTCGCGCTCTTCCGCGGCGCGTTGCACGAGCCGCGCGCGCAGGATACCGAGTGCGACGTCGCGGTTCTGTGCCTGCGAGCGTTCCTGCTGCGAGGCGACGACGATGCCAGTCGGGATGTGAATCACGCGCACCGCCGATTCGGTTTTGTTGACGTACTGACCGCCGGCACCGCCGGACTTGAACGTTTCCACGCGGATTTCGTCGGGCTTGATCTCGACGTCACCCTCGTTCGCTTCGATTTCAGGGACGACGTCGACCGCAGCGAACGAGGTATGGCGGCGGTGCGCGGCGTCGAACGGCGAGATACGTACCAGGCGATGCACCCCGCGCTCGCTCTCCAGCATGCCGTACGCGTTGCGGCCGCGCACGAAGAAGGTGATCGACTTCAGGCCAGCTTCTTCCGACGGCGATTCGTCTACGACGCGCGTCTGGAAGCCCGCGCGCTCCGCCCAGCGCAAGTACATGCGTGCGAGCATCTGCGCCCAATCGGCGGCGTCGACTCCGCCGGCGCCGGCATTGATGCTGACGATGGCACCGTGTGCGTCGAACTCACCGCTGAACGAGGCCGCCATCTCCATCGCGTCGATCTGGTCGCGCGCTCGACCCAGCGTCACCGCTACATCGGACGCGGCCGCTACGTCATCCGGAAAGAGGTGCAGCATCTCAGTAGCTTCACCGATCAGGCGATCGATCGCGTCGAGGCGTTCGATCTCTTCGCGAAGCTCTGCGGCTTCTTTCATGACGCGCTGAGCGGATTCGGGATCGCCCCAGAATCCCTCGTCGCCGGCGCGTCTCTCCAGCTCGGCTAGGTGGCTGCTCTTCGTAGCGTAGTCAAAGACGCTCCTTGACCGCAGCCAGGCGCTCGCGGAGGCGGCCGATCGCCGCGATCTGCTGGGTATCGCTCACGGGCGCCGCGTTTCTTTGAATTTTGCGGTCCCCCCTTGTCGCGGCCGCCGCACGCGGGAAGAGAGCGGCAACGATGGAGGTGGATGATGGAGGTGGATCATGTACATACAACCCTACGAACCGCAAGATTACGGCTTCGGCACGACGACTCTCGACGGTTACTCGCCGCCGCAGAGCACGCTCATGGAGGAAGTCGAGAGCGATCGCATCGCGCCGGGGGGTTCCTGGACGCGGGCCATCCCCGGTATCACCGACGCGGCCGCGGCGCTCGAAGACGCGCCTTTCGGCCAGTTTGGGCTCGAGGCATGCTGCAGAATCTGACCGGCATGATGCAGCGGATCTTGCAGATGATGCAAGCATTGCTCGGCCGCGCCAGCAACGGGGAAGGCGGCGATCTCTTCGGCCATCTGCCGCCGCCGCGCATATCCGGCGATCAGAGCTGCGGCTGCACGCAGCCGCCCGGCGATCGCCGCTACCCGCTCGAGAATCCGTGAATCTATGGGGAGAGAGCGCGGCGTAGCGCCAGACCGTAGGCGTTGCCGTCGCCGCGCGTCGGAACGATGTAGCTGCCCTCTCCGAGTTCGTTCCACGAGCAGATCAGCAAGAGCGGCTTGCCGTCGACGGTGACGTTGAGGCGTGGCGCCCTTTGCGTCCACGCAATTGCTGCCGCGACGAGCGATCCGAACTGGGCCGGGGTCCGAGGAAACCAAATTACGGGCCCGCCTCCGCCGATGGCTTCCTGCCATGGACGCGGATCCCAGCCGCCCATCGCGACGGGAACGTAGGAAATCGGACTTCTCCGCGCTGCAAGAGCCCAAACTGAAACCGAGGAGCGGCGCAGTTGCATGAACGGGTGCACGCCGGCCTTGACGCGACGCCCTTTGAGTTCCGCCTGGCCGAAAACGTAGGTGTATCCATAAGTCGTCAGGGCGTCGTAGGCGTCGCCTTGGAGGAACGTGCCCCGCACGTGCGGCCAATAGCCGCTGATCATCGCTCCGCCGAGCACGTAGACGCCGGTCAATCCATGGGCGCGCGCCGTCGCACGCAGAATCGCGAGCGCGCGATTGACACCTGCCGCGCCGCCCCATGTATGCAACATGGCCTGAACGTCGTAAACGATTAACAGCGGTTCGCCGTTCACGCGAACGTAATCGGGATTTGCGAAGTAGCGCGTGACCCAAGTGTTCACTACGGACCGCCATGTACTCGGCGGGATCGCCCAGCGATCATCGTTGATGTACGCAATGGCGTACTTCACGCCGTGATGATCTGGTAGCGCCCCATACTCGTTGAGCGCGGTGTTGAGCGTCGGGTAAGGCGAGCTTGCGGCGTTGTAGTACCAGTCGAAAGCGAAGAAGTCGACGCCGAACCGATGCGCTTGCAGCAGCTCTTCATTCACGACCGCCGGCGTATCGTCGCGCCATCCGGTCAACGGCTCGCGATTCGAGAACGGACCGTGCAGGAGGCTCTTGAAATGCTTCGATGTCCATGACCCCGCCCAGCCGTCGAAGTAGTACGCGCCGACATACGCTCGCGAGACCGGCATCTGCGCGGCTCCCCCATACGGCACC
The DNA here is from genome assembly GCA_021807065.1 of bacterium. Taxonomy (GTDB): domain Bacteria; phylum Vulcanimicrobiota; class Vulcanimicrobiia; order Vulcanimicrobiales; family Vulcanimicrobiaceae; genus Tyrphobacter. The sequence continues at coordinate 4,552 of JAKAPO010000082.1, read as the reverse complement.
ACGCACAACAGTGCGGCGGCGAGAACGACCCGATATGACTTAGCGGCGCGCATGCGGGAGCAGTGTCGAAGCGAGTACAAAAGTCGCACTTGCAATTGTCGCACGTGCAATTACGGACGAGGGCATCTTATGAAAACGCTCGTTCATCGCATCTTCACACGATGTTCGCATGGCATTCGCGGTGAGGCGATACGATCGCAACATGAAACGCATTCTTTTCGCCCTCCCGACTTTAGTCCTAGCCTCCACGTTGCTCGCGGCCCCGCTCTCTGCCGCGCAACAGCCGCAGGTCTTTACGATTACTGCCTCGGCAACGACGCTCTTTACTCCCAACGCAATCACCGTCCATGCGGGGCAACCCGTTGAACTCAAGCTCGTCGGACAGAGCGGCGTTCACGGGATCGCATCGAGCCAGCTCGGCATCCCAGCAACGACCATCACTCCAGGCTCGACGCACACGGTAACGTTTACGCCGACCAAACCGGGAACCTATACATTGCACTGCACGATCCCGTGCGGACCGCAGCACGCGGACATGGTGATCAAAGTCAAGGTCGTATAGCCCCGATCGCGGCTTCAAGAAACGCTGGAGAGCGGGCCTAGGGCCCGCTCTTTAATTTCGTAGCCGGGCGACGCGTACAGGTTCCGGCCAGTATTATCCCATACCGCCAATATCACATGTCCGTGAGGTGTATACTCGACGGTACCGCGACCGATGCTGCCGAGTTCGAGGATCGCAGCCGTTCCGTTCATGAGGAAGGCACGGTCCACCAATCGTAGTGTTGCACCGGTTGTAACCGGAATCGACACGACTTGCACGGGACCGGTCGTTCGCAAGTAGCACTTGCTGCGCAGATCGCGTCACACGGGCATCTGCATCGCGAGCCATGCGATTCCCGCGATGAGCGCTGCGGTGCGCGCGGAGAGGCCACGTCAATAGCTTCATGCCATGGCAGGACTTCGCGCAGATGAGCGACGATGAGTTGCACGTGATCTGGCTCTATCTGAAGTCCGTCCCACCGGGAGCAACCGGCCACGGATAGGTGCGTCCTGGCGGCGGCGTGCCTTCTCGCCTTGGGTGCCGTTCGCGCGCCAAGCACCGGCGAAAGGCAGGCCGTCGCAGCGTTCGTTCGCTACGGAACGAGCGCGGCGACGACGGGGTTCGCGCATTTTCGAACGCAAGCGGCGGCATTTGCACCATTTCTGCGTGATTGCAACGTCAAGCATGAATCGGACGGCACGGCCGACTTTTCGTGTACATCCGCAGATCACACGACCTCGGTCGAGGCACTCGGACGTTTTCTCCTCGCGGTCGTGCCCGCAGAACTGCCGCACAGTCTCGACCGCTTCGCCTGCGACTCCGATTCGATAGGCGGCTACTACCTTGCGTGGGAACACTCGCATGCATATCCGTTCTACGTCAGCGCCTACGTCTCGTTCCACGGCGACCGTTCCTACTATGTCCTCACCGTGTCGGCGCGCGGCCGCACGGCACCCGTTTCAGCAACGACTCTGCCGCCGGAAAGCGTTTTGAACGGCTGCTCCTGGACGCGGTAGCGACTAACCGCGTTCCGAGATTTGCGCTAGGGTACTCTGCTATCTCGTCGGTGTCGCAACGCGGTGGGGCGGGCACCCGGCGCGTGGAGCTGGTTCGCCTCTAGCCGTTCCCCGGAAACGGCTCATTCCTTCATCAGAAATTCACCGGCTTCTGCGAGCTTCGATGCATCATGGAGAGCACGAATTCCGTTATCGAGCGCAAGAAAGTCGTCGTCTTAGGATCGAGCTTTGCAGGTTATACGGGGGCGTTGGAGCTTGCCGAGCATCTCGATCGTAAGCATGACATCGTCGTCGTGGCGAAGAGTCCGGATTTCGTTTTCATCCCGTCGCTGATCTGGTATCCGTTCGGATTGCGAAGCAAAGAGGCCATTTCGTTTGACGTACGGCCGATCTATGCGAGGCGTGGGATCGAGTTCGTCGAAGCGTCGGCAACCGGCTTCGATTTGGCCAATCGTCTCGTCCTGACGAGCGCAGGCCCGGTACACTACGACTATTTGCTCATTGCGACCGGCCCGAAGGTCGATTTCGACAGCGTCCCCGGGTTAGGCCCCGGGCGCAACTCCTTGTCGATCTGCAACGTGGAGCACGCCGAGGAGACGCGCAAAGCCTGGGAACGGTTCGTGAAGGACCCGGGACCAGTCGTGATCGGAGCAAGCCAGGGCGCCGCGTGCTTCGGTGCAGCCTACGAGTTTCTCTTCAACGTGCGCTATCAATTGAAGCGTGAAGGCCTGCTGGAGAAGGCGCCGATCACCTTCGTCACCGCGGAGCCGTTCCTCGGACACTTCGGGATCGGCGGATTCGGCAACGCGAAGCCGATGTCCGAAAAGTTCTTCGACATGTACGACATCGGCTGGCGCACGGATTCAGTCATCAAAGAAGTTCGGCCCGACGGCGTGCTGCTCGAGAGCGGAGAGTTTCTCCCGTCGAAGTTCACGATGATCATTCCGCGATTCCTCGGTATCGATGCCATTCGCAATACACCCGGACTGGGCAACGCGAGCGGTTTCATCGAGGTGACGGACGAGTATCGGCACGTGCGATATCCCGAGATCTATGCGGCAGGCATCGCAGTGTTCGTGCCGCCGGTCGGCGATTCAAAGGTTCCGTGCGGCGTCCCCAAGACGGGATATCCGTCCGAGGTCATGGCGAAGACCGCCGCCTTCAACATCGCCGCGGACATCAATGGAAGCAGCGAGCGCCGCTCGATGCCGTTCTCGATGATTCACGCCTACTGCATCATGGACACCGGCAACATGGGCATGATGATCGTGGGGGATCACATGCTTGGTGCACGCCACCTCGAGTTCATCATTCCCGGGCCGCAGGCCCACTGGGCGAAACTCGCGTTCGAGAAGTACTTCATGTTCAGCCGCAGCCGCGGCCGAGTTTGAACGATCGTCCTCCTTATGAAAGCATCTGCATAAAAGCATCTGCCGCTAGCGTAAGGTGAAAGTCAGCCCGTATGCCCTCAGTTTGGCATCGCGCTGCCTGACCGAGGAGTGCCGCGCCACACAAGACAAGAAGACTTGTGGTGAAGCAGCGTGCCGACGTTTCGATTGTCCGCATCCATGACGTTCCGGACGCAATCGTCGAACTCTTCCGCAATACTTTTTCTCGACATCCCGTTTCGCGCTTCGACTCCTCGCTGGCGCGGGCTTTTCTCGGCACGTTTGCACGTCATGCGACCTTCCTGGTCGCGCGCGACGCTTCGTTGAACGAAGTGGGGTTTCTCATAGGCGGCCTTGCGTCGGTTCTCGATAGCTCGCGAGCGCAGTTCATCCGCAAACGCTTCCTGTGGATGGCCGCGGCTTCTCTGCACGACGCTAGGCTGATGCGTTCTCTGTTCGCGCGTGTGCCCCCGAAACACCCGCCGGATACAAAGCACTCGTGCTATCAGGTGCGATTCATCGCGGTCGCACCCAACGTCAGCGGGCGCGGCGTCGGCACTCGCTTGCTCCAGGCATTCGAGCAGACCCTGCCGCCCGGAAGCTCCTATCATGCCTGGACGCTCGCCGGCGAGCATGGCGCGCAGGATTTCTACCGAGCCAACGGTTTTGAACGCGACCTCGCAATCGGCGATCACATCCGTTTCTGCAAACAGATTTCGTGATCGCTGCTTCATAGCGCTTTCATTACTCCTTCATGCTAACTTCACGGTGCGGCCTCAGAATCGAGTCATGGAAAAGATCTTTGCAGACAACGTCGGCCCAATTGACCGCGTGATCCGAGTTATCTTGGGATTCGCACTCTTGGCTCTCGTTTTTTTCGGCCCCCACACGCCTTGGGGATGGATCGGTCTGATCCCGCTCGTTACCGGCTTAATTGGCGCTTGTCCGATCTACGGGCTTCTCGGCATCTCAACAAAACGAATCGCACGTCAGCTCTGAGAGTCCCGCGCCGAAAAATAACCGCGCTCGAAATCACGTTTTAGTATTCCTTGGAGGAGCCCCGTTGAACTACCGGCATTCAGCGGGAAGAAGCAACTTCTTCGTCTGGAAATCGCGAAGACGGAGAGCGTCGAGACCCTCGTTACCGCGCCCGTCGTTGATCTCGTCAATCGCTGTAAGGCTTCGACTACGAGCCCAAATCACCGAAACTGGTCAGTGAATCGTGATGTCACCAAAAGTGGTCGAAGCGTCGACCCTTGCCGGCCCAGGCTCGATACTCGTCACGGTAACGTCGCCGATCAGGTGAGTCGCGTGCACGTTCGCGCGGAAGCTGCTCGGCACGTGCAACGTAACGTCGCCGAATTTCGTCGAGAGCCCGAGGTAACGCCCGGAGAAGTGTGTAGATTGGCCTCTTGAAACCTCTCCGAGGTCGAACGCGGCCATCGGGCCAACTCTTGTAAATCACTCCAATGAAACGCACGGGAAGGGACCCGATCGTTGCAGCAACGGGCAGCTACGCCGATGAGGAATGAAATAAAGCGCGCCGTCGCGATAAGCGCTAGCGAGGTTTATGCGTTGCCTTCGGCTTGGGCTTCGACGTCCCAAAT
>JAKAPO010000081.1 GCA_021807065.1 bacterium | reverse complement strand
ATTATAGCATGCATATCGCCACGAATCAACACAGTTGATGACTACATCCGAGGGCCGAAAAAAGCGCAACCCCACGTTAACACGGGGATTGCGCCTCATCCGAGCCTCAGATCACCCGGAACTTCGGACTAAGGAGCCATCCAGCACGTGCTGCGTCTGCGGTACGGCCAAACACGTGTTCGTATGACACGCTGAGCGAGTGGCCGGCCACAGACCAAGCAGCGCCTTTTGTTGCCGTCGCAGGAGGGTGCGCGGTATGTCGGAAAGCCGCACCTTCCATTGGTTGTGGGCCCCGTCGTCTGTCCGTCGTTCATAGGACGGGCAGATGAAATTCGTGAGCTGACCCGGCGTCGCGTCTCGGCATCGCACGCTCGCGGTGGTGCAGTGCTCATCGGCGGCGAGAGCGGTATCGGCAAGAGCCGCCTCGTTCGCGCATTTCGCGAAGAGTTGCGTGGCGGTCGCGCGCGCCTCGGAGTCGGATATTGTGCCGAGACCGGTAACGTTCCTTGCGCGCCGCTCACCGACGCACTCGAGGTTCTCGGGTCTCACGTCGATCCGCGGCAGGCATCGTCGCAAGCCGAACTCATGGCGACGTTTCGCCAGGCGCTTTCGAATGCGTGCGATCGGCAGACCGTCGTGCTCGTCGTCGAGGATCTGCATTGGGCAGATGAAGGCACGCTCACGGCGCTGGCGCACTTGTTGCCGGCGGTGGGTTCGATGCGCGTGCTTCTCACCCTCACCTATCGCTCGGACGAGCTTGCCGACACGCATCCGGTGGCGCCGTTTCTGGCGCGGTTCCAGCGGCACGCGACGCGCATCACCCTCACTCGGCTCACCGACAAAGAGACGCGCCGTCTCGTCCACGGAGCCATGGGAGATCGGGGAACGCTCACACCACGCGAGTTGGACGAGATCGTCGAGCGTTCCGAAGGCAACCCATTCTTTGCCGAAGAGCTGCTCAAGAACGTGCTCGAGAGACGGCAGAATCACTCCGTGCTCGACGACCTGCCGCTCACGATTCGCGGCATCGTCAACGAGCGACTGATGCGCCTCGATGAAGAGATGCGAACTGTCGCGAGCCGCGCCGCTATTCTCGGCCGTTCGTTTTCGACCGAATTGCTCGCGTCGATCTGCTCGATGCCGATCACGACGACGCTTGCTGCGTTGCGCCGGCTACGCGACGCGCAGATCGTTGAGGAGTCGAGCGCAGCGGACGGAACGTTTGCGTTCCGGCATTCGCTCACTCGCGACGTGATCTACCGCACGCTGCTTGCCGCCGAGGTTGCGCCGGTCCACAAGGCCGTCCTCGAGATACTGGAGCGCTCGCCGGGAACGCGCAGCCACGATCTCGGTTACCACGCGATGCTCGCGCACGATGCCGGCCGCTGCAGGCTCTACAACGAGCGCGCTGGTGACGAAGCTGAAACTATGCACGGGTACGCAGATGCAGCGCGTTATTTCGATCGGGCGGCGGAGTTTGCGGAATCGGATCGGGCACGCTCGCGATTGCTCGCGAGGGCTGCGGCCGCATTTGCCAAGCACGGAAAGGCTGAACGCGCCGTCGAATTCTACAAGCGAGCCGTTTCGAGCGCCGAAGCGGTCGGCGACACCGATCGCACGACGGAGCTGCGCTGTGAGATGGCAGTGCAGGCGCGGCTTGCCGGCGACAGCGCGCGCTCAGAGGCTATCTTGACGCACGCGCTTGCCCATGTAGGTGATCGCGGAGGCGAACTGCACGATCGGTTGGTGCTGCACCTTTCCATGTGTAAGTGCGATCACGCCGACACTGCGGCCGCCGATGCGCTCATTCGCCGCTGTACGGAAATGACCGGCAGCGGGTTCTATTGGTCGGCTCGCCGGTACGCTGCCGCCGTAAAAGGCGATATCGACGGCGTGCGCGAGGCGATTGCAAAGAGCGCGCTGCTGCCCGTGCCGTCACCGCTCGCGCGCCTTCGTACGCAATTCAACTCCGGTTTCACGCTCTGCGTCTTGGGTTACGACGATGAGGCGCTCCAGCTGCTCGAGGCTACCCTCCCGGAACTGCAATCGCTGCGTTTCAGCTCGCTCGAAGTGCTCGCATGCGCAAATGCAGCGCTGAGCTATGCTCGTCGCGGCGATGCCGTCCGGGCTCGGGAGCTCGTCGAGCGCGGGTTGGGTGTGCCCGAACCGCAGACGACCGGACCGATCGCGCTGGCGGCCGCGGCGCTGAGCATTGCGCAGTCCCTGGGGGACGACGCGCTCGTCGCTCGTTCGCTGACAGAAGGACTGCTGGAAGCTGCGTTTCGTTGCGGTATAGATTCCACGCTGGGACGCATCGCAGGTCCCTACGCTCGCTGGTTGGTGCGGCACGGAAAGCGCCGCGAGGCGAACGCGGTGCTTTCGAGCGCCTTGCGGAGCCTGGGCGGTCCCTTCGGCGCCACCGAAACACTGCTCGCTGCTGCGGAAATCGGCGATGCTGCCACGCAGACCCTTCTCCCGCCGTTCGTGGCTCGCGTCGAGGCGATGAGCGATATACCAATCTATGCTGCGACGGCCGCGCAGCTGCGTGCGTTGGCTATGGAGCGGGCTTTGCCGCGTAAGACGGAACGCCCGAAGGACGAGCGTCGCACCATCCACGGTGAGGTGCGCGGGCGCTCTGCGCTGACCAAGCGCGAGGTGCAGATTGCCCGGCTCGTTGCCGAAGGAACGTCGAACAGGAAGCTTGCCGAGCGCCTCGCCGTCAGCCAGCGCACAGTTGAGAAGCACCTCACCTCCATCTACGGGAAACTTAGGGTGCGCAGCCGCTCACAGTTGGTGGCGCTCGTCGTGGGCGAGCGCGACTAAAGGTCGGCTCCCCTCTCTCGATAAAGTGGCTTGCCGTGTGGTCGTCAGTCTACCGGCCGGAGAGCCTTGCTTCGGCCCTTCGCGCCTGGCGCGACGCCCCTGCGGGGACGCGTCTCGTTGCGGGCGGCACCGATCTGGTCGTCGAGCAGCAGCGCGGCGTCAAACCTGCGCGGCAACTGATAGACCTCACTGCGCTCGAGAGCGAGTTGCGCTACCTGCGATACGATGGCGCGACGTTTGCACTCGGTGCGCTTGCGACGCATAACGACGTCCTTGCATCGCCCGACGCACGGCGTGACGCACTGCCGCTGGCACAGGCGTGCATGGAGGTCGGCGCGCCGCAGATTCGAACGCGCGGCACGATCGCTGGCAATCTCGTGACAGCCTCGCCGGCGAACGACACGATCGTGCCTCTCCTCGCGCTCGACGCACAACTCGTGCTCGCGAGCGCGGACGGCGAGCGTAGCATCGGCCTCGACGAGTTCTATCCCGCGTTCCGTAGGACGGCGCTCGGTCCCGGCGAGATCGTTCGAGAAATCCGTTTTGGCGGGCTGAGGAATCGGCGCGGCATCTTCCTGAAACTCGGTTTGCGGCGCGCGCAAGCCATCTCGGTCGTCAACGTTGCAGTCGTCGTCGAGTTACACGGCGCAGAGGTCGTCTCTGCGCGCGTTGCGCTTGGCTGCGTTGCGCCAACGGTGATCCGCATGCGCGATATCGAGAGCGCACTCGTCGGCAGCAAGCTCGATGCACTTAGCATCGCCCGCGCTGCGGAGACGGCAGCACGCGAAATCGCACCCATCAACGATCTGCGTTCCTCCGCCGCCTATCGGCGCGACACGGTCGAAGCGCTTCTCCGCCAGGCGCTGGAGGCGATTGCGGAGGGGCGCGAAGCGGACGGTTTTCCCGAGAATCCGATACTCCTCGAGACGCCCGTGCCTCGCTGGGCGAGCGAAAACGCATCCGGCGAGCGCGTCGTCGCGCGCATCAACGGTAGCGAGCGCGAACTTCCCACCGCAATGCGCAAGACGCTGCTCGATGCGTTGCGCGACGCCGGCTACACCGGTGCGAAGGAAGGCTGCGCAGAAGGGGAATGCGGCGCGTGCACGATTTGGCTCAACGGCAGGGCGGTCATGTCGTGCCTCGTTCCGGCGATGCAGGCGAACGGCGCGCAGATCACGACCATCGAAGGGCTTGCGGACGAGCGCGGATTGCACGCATTACAGCAGGCGTACATCGCACGTGGTGCGGTGCAATGCGGATTCTGTATTCCCGGTATGCTCATGGCCGGAGCGAAGGTGCTCGCGGAGCGTGCCGAGCCGACGCGAGCGGAATGCCAGACCGCCATCAGCGGGAATCTCTGCCGCTGCACGGGATATCGGAAGATTCTCGACGCCATGGAGGCGGCGGCGTTGCAACGATCGCGGCCCGACGAGGTTCCGGCGTGACGAAGGGCTCCCCTAGAATCGGCTCGCCGATTCCCCGGCCGGACGCACTCGACAAAGTCACGGGCGCCGCGCGCTATCCGGCAGATCTCTTCCGGCCGGGCATGCTGCACGCTAAGGCGGTCTTCGCGCATCGACCGAGCGCGCGCATCCTGCGCGTCGATGCATCGGAGGCGCAGCGCATCGGGGGCATACGCGCGGTGCTCACGGCTGCCGACGTTCCGTACAACCGTTTCGGCTTGATCGAAGCGGATCAGCCGCTGCTCTGCGAGGACCGCGTGCGCTTCGTCGGCGATCGCGTCGCGTTGGTCGTCGGGGAGACACCGGAGATCGCGGCCGCCGGTGCTGTGGCGGTGCGGGTCGAATACGAGGACCTGCCGATCGTCACCGATCCGCGCGAAGCGCTCGAGCCGGAATCTGCGCGAGTGCACGATGATCGTCCGAACGTCCTGCTGCACCAAAAGATACGGAAGGGCGACGTCGATAAAGCGTTTGCGCAGGCCGACGTGGTCGTCGAAGGCGCGTTTTCAACTGCATGGCAGGAGCATGCCTATCTTCAGCCCGATGCGGGCATCGCGTATTGGGACGAGCAGGGGAGACTCGTGCTCGAAACCGCGGGACAATGGCTGCACGAAGACCGACGCCAAATTGCGGCGATGTTCGCGATGCCGGAGGAACAGGTCGTCATCCGCTACGCAAAGATCGGCGGCGCGTTCGGAGGCCGCGAGGATCTCTCGCTGCCGCCGCTGGTTGCGCTGGCGGCGTGGAAACTGAGGGTCCCCGTCGCGATGCGATGGAGCCGGGAAGAGTCGATCATCGGCCACCACAAGCGCCACCCGTTCTACATCACGAGCAGATGGGCGGCAAAACGCGACGGCACGATCGTCGCCGCACAGACGCGTCTGGTCGCCGACGGCGGCGCATACGCGTCGACGTCGGTCGAAGTGCTGAAGTGCGCCACAATTTTCGCCGCGGGCCCGTACGCGATCGCGAATGTTGCGACCGACGGTATCGTCTGCTACACGAACAACGTTCCTTGTGGTGCGATGCGCGGCTTTGGGGCGCCGCAGGCCCACTTTGCAGCAGAGTCGATGGTAACGCGCCTTGCCGATGCGCTCGGCTTGGATCCGGTGGAGATTCGCCGGAGGAACCTCTATCGCGAGGGAGACACGGAATCGACCGGGCGTCTGCTGCCCTACGGCGTGAGCGTGCGCGACGTCTTCGAGCGTTGTCTCGACGAGGCGCGATCGATGCTGCCGGCGCCGTTCCACAACGGAGCTGTCTCACCACTGCGCCGGGGAATCGGGATGGCCTGCGGCATCAAGAACGTCGGCTACTCGTTTGGGTTCCCGGAACAGGCGACAGCCACGGTCGAGTTGGACGTTCACGGGGTTTCGATTCGCGGCGCGCGGGTGCGCATCGGCACCGCCGACGTCGGACAAGGTTCTCATCTGGCTCTGCGCCAGATTGCGGCCGAGACGCTCGACCTCGACCTCGAATGCGTGACGATGGTTACCGACGATTCCAACGAGTCTCCGAATGCGGGTTCTGCCTCTGCGTCGCGCATGACGCTGGTGGGCGGCAGAGCGGTGAAAGATGCGTGCGAAGAGGCGCGACGCCGATGGCTTGCCGGTGAAGTTCCAGCGGCAACGGTGCAGTATCGTCCGCCGCGCACCACGCCGCTCGACCTCGAAACCGGCGACGGCGTGCCGAACTATTGTTACGGCTACGTCGCGCAGGCGGTGGAAGTCGAGGTCGACGTCCGAACCGGTCTCGTGCGCGTGCTACGCGCAATCAGCGTGCACGATGTCGGCCGCGCGATCAACAAGCAGCAGGTCGAAGGACAGATCGAAGGAGCGATCGCGCAGGGAATCGGCCTTGCGCTCACCGAGAACTTCATCTGCGAGCGCGGGCGAATCGTTACGCCCTATCTGTCGACCTATCTCTTGCCGACTGCGCTCGACATGCCCGAAGTCCATCCCGTCATCGTCGAGAACCCCGATCCCAATGGTCCGTACGGCGCGCGAGGGATGGCCGAGATGGCGCTCGTGCCGTTCGCCGCGGCCGTTGCGGCCGCAGTCCACGATGCTACCGGTGCTTGGGTGAGTGACCTACCGATGACGCCAGAGCGTGTTCTGAACGCGATCCGCGCAGCCACCGTGTCGCCGTTGCAGCGTGGCCAACCTTTATGACGCAAGGAGTTTACTGGCAGCGGCGTTGTGTTTTGCGACGAGCGCCGGGACGTCGACGCCGACGAGCGTGCCGTCGCGGACCTTGATCTTACCGGCGATGACGGTGAGGTCGACGCGAGGGATGCGGCAGAAGAGTAACGACGCGAGCGGGTCGTGCACGCCGCCGGCGGTTTCGATGCCGTCGAGGCGGATGCCGATGAAGTCGGCGGCCATGTTCGGCGCGAGCACGCCGACGTCGTCGCGTCCGAGGACGGAGGCTCCGCCGCGCGTCGCCAGACGGAGCGCTTCGTGTGCGGTGAGCATAGCGCCCTGACCGGGAAGCACGGCGCGAGCGAGGCGTTGCAAGAGCATCGCATGGCGGGCCTCGTCGAGCATGTTCGATGAATCGTTCGATGCGGAACCATCGACGCCGAGCCCAACCCGCATGCCGCTCTCTATCTGCGCGCGTAGCGGTGCGACCCCCGACCCGAGCCTCATGTTCGATGTTGGGCAATGCGCGACGCCCGTGCCGCTCGCGCCGAGACGCTCGATCTCCTCGCGCTGCATGTGGATGGCGTGAGCGAACCAGACGTCCATGCCGCTCCAGCCCAGCGACTGCGCGAACTCGACCGGGCGTTGCGCGTAGCGTTCGAGGCAGTAGCGCTCTTCGTCGATGGTTTCGCAGAGATGGGTGTGCAGCGTTAGGCCGCGCTTGCGAGCGAGCTGTGCGCTCGCCCGCATCAGCTCCGGCGATACGGAGAACGGCGAACAGGGCGCGATGACGATGCGCGTCATCGCGAAGCGTTGCGCGTCGTGGTAGGCGTCGGCGATGCGCTCGCAGTCGGCCAGGATCGCCGCCTCGTCCTCGACGGCGCCATCCGGCGGCAACCCACCGCGCGACTTGCCGATCGACATCGCTCCGCGCGAAGCGTGAAGTCGAAATCCCATCCGGCGTGCGACCGCGATCTCATCGTCGACCCGCGCATCGTTGGGCCAGATATAGCAATGGTCGGCGGCGGTCGTGCAGCCGGAGAGCATCAGCTCCGCAATCGCAACCGCGGTACTCGTTCGAATCGCCTGCGCGTCCAGACGGGACCAGATCGGGTAGTGAACTTCGAGCCAATGGAACAGTTCGGTGTCTTGGGCTGCGGGAACGTTACGGGTCAGGGTCTGATAGAAGTGATGGTGCGCGCAAACGAATCCGGGTAACACGGCCATCCCGTTCGCGTCGATGATTTCATCTGCGGTGCCCGGCAACGCGGTGGTGGCGCCGAGCGCTTCGATGACGCCGTCGCGTGCGAAGAGCGCGCCGTCCTCGAAAACGCGATCCGCGTCGTCGAATGTCGCAAGCAGCGCAGCGTGACGGAGAAGGAGCGTGGCCATCGCAGCGAAGAGTCTCCATAGGAACAAGATGACGATCGATCAGCTCAATGCAGCCGACCGCGCCGCCTTCGTCGCGGCGGTCGGTTTCACTTTTGAGAACGCACCGTGGATTGCCGAGGCGGCATGGTCGAAGCGCCCGTTTCGTGATGCCGGCCTGCTGCTGGCGGCGATGGTTGCGGAGGTCGAAGCGGCGCCGGAGGAGCGACGCGTCGCGCTCATCGCCGCACATCCCGATCTCGCCGGAAGACTTGCGCGCGAGCGACGCCTGGGCACGACAGCCATGCAGGAACAGGCCGCAGCCGGTCTCGACCGCCTGACGCCGCAGGAGATCGCGCGATTCGACGAGCTGAATGCGGCCTATCGCGAGCGCTTCGGATTTCCGTTCGTCATCTGCGCTCGCGAACAGACGAGGGACGCGATCGTTGCTGCCTTGGAACGGCGGCTGACCAACGACCGTACGACGGAGATCGATGCTGCCCTTGCCGAGATCGTCAAGATCGCACGGCTCCGGCTAAAGGACGTTATCGGCGAATGAGCGGGTACGTGCAGAGCTGGCTCGACCTAATCGTGCGGTGGACGCACTTTACGGCTGGTATCATGTGGATCGGCGCTTCGTTCTACTTCGTCTGGCTCGACAACAATTTGATGCCTCCCGTCCGCAAAGGCGACGCAGAGGACGGGGTTCTCGGGGAGTTGTGGTCGGTGCACGGCGGCGGCTTCTACCATAACCAAAAGTTTCTCACCGGACCGAAGAACGAACCGCTGCCGAAGCATCTGCATTGGTTTCAGTGGGAGGCGTACACAACGTGGCTCACGGGTATCACGCTGCTCGCGATCAGAT
>JAKAPO010000080.1:3980-8713 GCA_021807065.1 bacterium | reverse complement strand
CGATCTCATCTCGCCGGGGGAGAGGTAGTAATACGGTGATTGCGCCGGAACTTCGGCCGCAGCGGTGTCGACCATGCGAAACGCCGACGCTCCCGATGTCCTCTTGCCGTTGCCGGTCAGCGTCGCGAGTTCGTGGAGCCAGAACTTGTCGATGGCGCTTAGTGTCGCGACGCGGTCGATCGTCGTCTCGACACCTCCGACGATGTGAGCCCGCCGGAGCAACTCGCAGATCGCAAAGAGGCGCTCGTGCGTCGGATGCTCGACAACGCGTTCCAACTCGCTCTCGCTCCACTCTTCGAGTGCCGCATCTGCGAGGGTTTCGTAGCCCAAATCGAGGCCCCGCACCGCCTTGAGCAACGCGGCTCCGAACGTGCGACCGATACCCATCGCCTCTCCGGTCGATTTCATCTGCGTACCCAGCGTCTTGTCGGCGAGCGGAAACTTGTCGAACGGCCAGCGCGGGATCTTCACGACCACGTAGTCGAGCGTCGGCTCGTACGCAGCCTTCGTAACGGCGGTCACCGGATTGGGAATCTGATCGAGGCGTTGCCCGAGCGCGATGCGCGTCGCCACCTTGGCGATGGGATATCCCGTAGCTTTCGAGGCGAGCGCCGAGCTACGCGAGAGACGCGGGTTCACCTCGATAATTGCGTACTCGCTGCGCTGCGGATGCAGCGCGAACTGAATGTTGCAACCGCCTTGCACGCCGAGAGCCCGGATCACGTTGATGCTCGCGTTGCGGAGCATGTGGTATTCGACGTCGGAGAGCGTCTGCGACGGAGCGATGACGATGGAATCGCCGGTGTGGATACCGACCGGATCGAGATTCTCCATGTTGCAGACGACGATGCAATTATCGGCGCCATCACGCAGAACTTCGTATTCAATCTCTTTCCAGCCGAGAAGCGATGTCTCGAGCAATACCTGCCCGATGAGGCTTGCGCACAGGCCGGCAACCAGCGTTTCGCGCAGTTGCTCCTCGTCGTAGGCGACGCCGCCGCCGGTTCCGGCGAGCGTGTAGGCGGGGCGAATGATGAGCGGATAACCGGCCTCGCGTGCAAACGCGATGCCCTGCTCGATCTCCGTAACGACGCAACTCTGCGGAACGGGCTCAGCGATCTCTAGCATCTTCTTCTTGAATTGCTCGCGGTCTTCGGCCAAGCGAATCGATTCGATCGGCGTTCCCAGGAGCTCGACCCCGCACCGCTCCAAGACGCCCGCTTCGTGCAGCTCCACCGCGAGATTCAAGCCTGTCTGCCCGCCAAGGGTTGGCAGCAGCGCGTCGGGGCGTTCGCACTCGACGATCGCCGCGAGAGAGTCAACGGTCAGCGGTTCGAGATAGACCGCGTCGGCGATCTCGGGGTCGGTCATGATCGTCGCCGGATTGGAGTTGACGAGGACGACTCGGTGGCCTTCCCCACGCAACGCGCGGCACGCCTGAACGCCGGCGTAATCGAACTCCGCGGCCTGGCCGATAACGATCGGCCCGGACCCAATAACGAGAACGTTCCTCAAACCGTCATCTTGAGTGTAGCGAGCGCGGAGCGCGAGCGAAGGATCCTCTCACAGCTTTCCAATGGCAAAGAATGCCAAAAAAGTTGCGATCAGGAGCGCGATCGCGCCGACGGTGAAGCCGCTGGTCGCGTCGACTTTCTTTTTCTCGAACGCGGTGACGCGACCCAGACGCGCGAGCGCGTCGCGCAGTTGCGAAGCGCTCCCGGCACGCGCGTAGGCGCCGCCACTGACCTGCGCGTACGACTGCAGCGCGCCTTCGTCGATCGTCGCTTCGTCAGGAGTGCCCGGTATTGGGCCGCCGTTGGGCGTTCCAATGCCGATCGTGTAGACCGGGATGTGCTGCGTTCCGAGCCATTCGGAGACTTGCTGCGGATCGACGCCCATATTATTGACGCCGTCGGTGACCAGCACGATCAAACGATGGCCTTTCGGCGGAAACTCCGTCGCGGCCAGACGCAGCGCGTCGCCGATCGCGGTCCCGCCATTTGGCGGCGGAATCGAAGCGAGCGCATTTTCGACCGCCGTGTGATCGGACGAGAGCGGTTGAATCAACGAGGCGCCGGCGGCAAAGGAGATAAGACCGATGCGCGTCCCACGCGGCGATTCATCGATGAACGCGCGCGCAGCGGCAAGCGCGGCGGCCGCGCGCGTCGGGAGGATGTCCGCCGCCGCCATCGAGCCGGAAGTGTCGATGCAGATGAAGACGTCGCCGTCACGGACGGGAACCGGCGCGGTGAGATGGATGCCGCCGGCTGCGAGTGCGAGCGCGAGCAGCGCGACGACGAACGTTCCCTCGAGTGCGCGCGGTATCCAACGGCGCGGCCGCGCGGCTTGCGCGAAGAACGTCAGATTCGAATAGACCAGATCGTGCACGGTCTTGCGCGCGGCCAACCGGACGTAGAGTATCGCCAGCAGCGCTGCGGCGACGATCGCGAGCCCGAATCGCAGTGGATGTTCGAGGCTCACGATGCCAGCTCGTGCTTCACGCCGAAGGCTGCGGCGAGCGATCCCACGCCGTCTGCTTCATGCAGCAGCCCTACCCGCCAACCCGCCGCGGTGAAGCGTTTCCGCACTTCCGCCTCTCGCGCGCGAACGGCGTTGACGTACGCGGCGCGTTCCTGCGCGCCCACGTACGCGTGCAGCGTTCCACCTTCGGCACCCTGCATTCGCACGATACCTGCAAGCGGCAAACCATCGTACCATGGGTCGCGGGCGATCAATGCGGTGCAGTCGCACCGCCGTGCGAGCGCGTAGAGCAATCCGTTCTGCTGCGCTGCCAGATCGTAGAAATCGCTAATTACCAGAAATGCTGCGCCTGGGTGCAGCGCGGTGCGCGCGACGTGGAGGGAACGCGCTAGATTGAAGCTTGGCTTGTGAGCGGTGCTGAGATGCGCTGTCCTCGACGTTGCGCACGCCTTCGCCTGCTCTCGCTCCGGATGAGGGGAGTGGCTTCGGACGACAAGCGCATCGCCCGCGATTTCCAGGAGGCGATCGCCCGATTCTGCGACATCGTACCACGCACGCATCGCCTCGCGCCCGGCGTCGAGCAGCGATCGTCTTCGACCGACGCGCATCGACGGCGAATCGTCGAGAATCGCCGCTAATATCAGCGCCACGTCTTCAAGAATCACACGCGTTTGCAGTTCACCGGAGCGCGCACTCGCCGCCCAGTCGATGCGCCGCACGTCGTCGCCGGGCACGTACTCGCGTAATTCCACGAACTCGTAGCCGTCGCCGCGCCGGCTCGTCGGCGAGCCACCGGGCATGTGCGGCCTGCGCTTTCCTGCGAGCAGCGCTGCGCGGATGAGTTTAGCAGGCGGGCGCGAGGTCACGGCGCCGGCACCGCCAAGACCAGCGATTCAACCAGCCGATCGGCATCGTGACCTTCTGAGGCAACGCGGTAGCTGAAGTCGATGCGATGGCGCAGCGCCAGCGGAGCGACCGCGCGCGCATCGTCGGGCAGCGCGTAGTCCCTTCCGGCGAGCAACGCTTTAGCACGGGCGAGATGGGCGATCGCCAGCGTTGCGCGCGGAGATGCACCATGCTCGATCAAATCGTGTGGTTCGCGCGTCGTTGCAACGAGCTCGACGATGTACCGCTTGAGCTTATGATCCAGATGCACCGCGTGCGCCTGCTCGCGCCACGTCTTCACGTCGGGCATCGAAGCCACCGCGCGTAAGAGTTGCGTGTCTTCCACCGCAAAGCGGTCGAGGATCGCAAGCTCTTCGTCGCGCGAAGGATAGCCGACGCCGATGCGAATGAGAAAGCGATCCATCTGGGCGAGCGGCAGCTGATAGGTCCCATCGGTGTCGAACGGGTTCATCGTCGCCATCACGATGAAAGGATCGGGCAGCGGAAACGTTTGGGGACCGATCGTCACCTGGCGCTCCTGCATCGCTTCCAGAAGGGCTGATTGCACTTTTGCCGGCGCGCGGTTGATCTCGTCGGCGAGAACCACGTTGGCGAAGATCGGCCCCACCATCGTCGTGAAGCGGCCTTCGCGCTGATCGAAGATACGCGTGCCGACGATGTCGCTCGGCAGCAGATCCGGGGTGAACTGTACGCGGCGAAACTCTCCCTCGAGCGCCGCGGCAAGCGCCCGGCATGCGAGCGTCTTTGCCAAACCGGGTGGGCCGTCCAGAAGAACGTGACCGTTGGCGAGCAAGCCGAGCAACAAAGCTTCGACGACGCTACGCTGCCCCACGATCGTATGATGGAGAGCGTCGATGACGTCCGATGGCCGGCGCCCATTCATCGCAGTGCGTCCTCCAAAGCAGCGATCGCTCTCACGACGGCCGTGTCGAGATCGCTCTCGTAGGTGAAGGCTGCGCGCTCGATCTGCGGCAGAACGCCTTGCAGCAAAGGATGCGACTTTTGCGCCCGGAGCATCACGTCGTCTAGCGTTTCGCCGTCGGACGCTCCGACCATGCGGTGCAGCACGGTACGGGCACGCATCGCTCCCGCGCGCGACGGATCGGCGCGCAGCAAAGCAAGTGCTTCCACGATCCGTTCGCGTGAGGTTGGTTCCTTGGGCGGCACCGGCACGGGCATCGGCGGCGTGGGGGCGCTCGCGCGCCGGACCACGAGCGACAACGCGATGGCCAAGGCAACCAAGACTGCTGCGGTAATGAGCGCGACGCGGAGCGCGACGGTTGCGGCGCGTGCCAGCGCTCGACCGGGCGAGCCGGCGACATGCAGCACGAGAGCGTTAGATCGGA
>JAKAPO010000080.1:0-3970 GCA_021807065.1 bacterium | reverse complement strand
ATCTGAGAGCGTTCGTCGACCACTGCTTCGCTTTGCCATCGCGGGCATCGATGGCATCGAACGTCGCGGGATCCAGCGCGATCGTACCCGGATCGCTCGCTAGCACCGTGACGACCTCCCGATACACCGATCCTCGAGGCCCCGCGCTCAAGCCGCGTTCGTCTCCGAGAATCTCGAGTGCGGCTAGGTCCGGCAGCTGCAGGCTGTCCGCGACCGCGTCGATTCGCCGCACCTCCTCTCTCAAGCGCAGCGTGACGATGAGGTGGAACTGCGATCCGGCACGCGGCTGCGTTGAGTCCGCATTCAGCGTAAATCCGAGAACCGTGACCCGTGGCAGTGACTGCGCCGTCGCGCCGACTGGTATCGCGGCCATCGCGAGCGACGCAAATACACCGAGCGTGGCGGCCCGAAGCTCGCTAACCGTGGTGCTCCTCTACGGAGATGCCCGCCTGGGCGAACCATTGTGCGAAGAGATGGCGCGCATCGGAGGGTCCAGGAGAGGCCTCCGGATGGAACTGGACCGCCGCGATCGGAAGCCGCCGATGACGAAATCCTTCATTCGTACCGTCGTTGAGGTTCGTCATCGTCGCCTCGAGGTCGTCCGGCAGGCTACGCGCTTCGACGGCATATCCGTGGTTGTGCGCGGTGACCATCACCCTGTCGTGGACGGTGTCTTTCACCGGCTGGTTGCCGCCGCGATGCCCGTACGGAAGCTTGTACGTCGTCGCACCGCAGGCGAGAGCGAGCAGCTGGTGACCGAGACAGATGCCGAAGAGCGGCTTGCGCCCGATCAAACTTCGTAGCAGCTCGATCGTCTCCGAGAGATCGGTGGGGTCACCGGGACCCGGGGAGATGAAAATCGCGGCCGGATCGTTTGCCAAGAGCATCTCCTCGGAAGCATCGTACGGAACGACGTTGACCTGCGCGCCGAGAGCCTCGAGTTCGCGCAGCACCGCCCGTTTGACCCCACAATCGATGAGTGCGACGCGGGCGCCGTCCGCGGGACCTTCGATGCGTCCGGTGGGAGCGGCGACGCTGGGAACGAGATCGCGCGTGGTTGCGGTGCGCGCGTAATGCGCCAAGACGCGTTCCGCGTCGGCAAGTGCATCCTCTCCAACTGCTAGCGCCGCCCAGATCGTGCCGTGCTCCCGTAAGGCGATCGTGATCGCACGCGTATCCGCTCCAATCAATGCGGGAATGCGTTCGCCGTCGAGCCACGACGATAGCGTTTGCCTCGAAAGATGGTGCGAGGGATACTCGCAGATCTGCTTGACGACCGTTCCCGCGACGCACGCACGCGGATACTGTGCGGCCTCTCCCGAGATCCCGTAGTTGCCGACCATCGGGTAGGTGAAGACCAGGATCTGCCCTGCGTACGACGGATCGGTCAGGGCTTCTTCATATCCCGTCATTCCCGTGTAGAAGACCGCCTCGCCGAGCGCCAAACCCTCATACTGCAAACCATAACCGTCGAATCGGCTTCCGTCCGCGAGCAGGAGCGCTGCCATCGTGCCGTTCACGTTGGCGAGGCCGCTCGAGCGTCGTAGAGAAGCCGCCCGTGGACGATGGTGGCGATCGCGCGCCGTGGCAGAGTCCAGCCGTCGAACGGCGTCACTTTTCCTTTGGAAACCAGGGCGCGCGCATCGACGCGCCATGGTTCATCGCGAAACACCGTAATGTCGGCCGCACTCCCGCGTCGCAGCGTGCCGCCGGGGATTCCCAAGATACGCGCCGGAGCCCAGGAGAGCATCTCGACGAACCGCAGCAGCGGGAGATCGGGAAGCGCTGCGGCGTACGCACCGAGCGCGAGCTCGAGCCCGCTAAAACCAGGCGGCGGGTCGGGCCCACGCTTCTCGGCCTCCGTGTGTGGCGCGTGGTCGCTGGCGAAGACATCGATGACGCCGTCGCGTACGGCGTCGCGCAGCGCGCGTGCGTCTTGGGTGTCGGCGAGCGGCGGATTCACCGCAGCCGCAGTACCGAGCGATCTCGCCTCGTCCTGCGTGCACAGGAGATGATGCGGCGTTACCTCAGCCGTCACCGTTGTGCCGCTCCTTCGCGCAAATCGCAGAAGTTCGACGCCCATGCGGGTCGAGATGTGTGCGAAGTGCCACGCTTTGCCCGTCGCTCTGGCGACTCGCAGATCGCGCGCGACGACGCTGCATTCGGAGAGTGCCGCGCTCAACGATTTCAGGGCCGCGTTCTCGCAGTGCGATATGAACGGTCCCGACACGCCGAGTGCCGCGTGTGCCGCCGCCTGCAGAACGCTTCCATCGGCAACCGCGGCTCCGTCATCGGAGAATGCTACCGCTCCACTGCGGGCAAGCGATGGGTAATCGCAGAGTTCTTTGCCGGCTCGGTTGCGCGTGATCGCAGCGATGGGGTAAATGTGTGGCAGGCCTACGGCCGATGTTTCGACTCGCCGTAGCAGATCGTCGAGGATCGCCGGATCGTCGAGTGCAGGGCGCGTGTTCGGCATGCACGCGACCGCAGTGAACCCGCCATGCAACGCTGCGGCTCCTCCGGTTTCAAACGTCTCCTTCTGCGGATCGCCCGGATCTCGCAGGTGGACGTGCATGTCCACGAACCCGGGCGCCACGACGGCCTCCTTGACATCGAAAATTTTCTCGCCCGGTGCCGGTTCGAGATGCTCGCCTATCTCGACGATTACGTCTGTCATGCGAACGTCCCGGAGGGCATCGATTCCAAGTGCCGGATCGACCAACCGTCCGCCGCGTATCAGCATTTCCCGGGGTTCTAGGACCCGTTGACGAGCAGGTCGAGCACCGCCATACGCACCGCAACACCGTGCATGACCTGCTTCGCATAGCGCCAGCCGGCGAATCGCAGAACGTTCCCCGTCAACTCGATGCCGCGATTGTACGGGCCCGGATGCATCACGATCGCATGAGCGCGCAGGTGCCCGAGGCGCTTCTCGTCGAGGCGGTAGCGCGCGATGTACTCCTCGTCCGCAATCGGCATCGACTTGATGCGCTCGCGCTGGATGCGCAACAAGAGAACGGCGTCGGCCGCAGGAATCGTTGCGTCGAAATCGCGCTCGATCCGGACGCCATCCTGCGCGTATTTGCCCGGCACGAACGCCTCGGGCCCGACAAGGATAACCTCGGCATCGAGCCGCCGCAAGGCAGCGATCAGCGAATGCGCGACCCTGCTGTGCAGCACGTCGCCGACGATAATGACGGTGCGTCCGGCCAAGCTCTTGAATTCTTCCAGCAGGGTGAAGAGATCGAGGAGAGCCTGCGTTGGGTGCGCGTGCGTTCCGTCTCCCGCATTGATCACGTGACCGTCGAAGCTCTGCGCGACCTCCGCGGGAAAACCTTCGTGCGGGTGGCGCACGACGAGCACGCCGATACCCAATGCCGCGAGCGTGAGCACGGTGTCTTCGACGCTCTCGCCTTTGTGGAGATAGCTCAGGTCGCTGGGCGTAAGATTAACGACATCGGCACCGAGGCGCAGCTCCGCTAGATTGAACGAGGTGAACGTGCGCGTGCTCGGCTCGAAGAAAATGTTGACGCACGCGACGCCGCCGAGACGCTTCTCGGGAGCCTCCGCCTCGAACAGCCTGGCTCGGGCAAATACCTCGTTGAACTCCTCCGCGGAGAGATCGGTCAGATCGATGAGGCTACGGCGCGTCCGCAATGATCGCAACCTCGTCGTCATCGGCTGGTTCGGATCCGAGCGAAACCTGTACGCGTTGTTCGTGCGAGCTCGAGATCGTGCGGCCGACGTAATCGGGTTGTATCGGTAGCTCGCGCAGACCGCGATCGATCAGCACGCAGAG
This sequence comes from bacterium, assembly GCA_021807065.1. Taxonomy (GTDB): domain Bacteria; phylum Vulcanimicrobiota; class Vulcanimicrobiia; order Vulcanimicrobiales; family Vulcanimicrobiaceae; genus Tyrphobacter. Next base: position 171 of record JAKAPO010000080.1, on the reverse strand, counting down.
GCGTATCGCGCGCGGCCGTCCGAGATCGGTGACCGCATCCAGCGCGGAGCGAACGGTGCGTCCGGTATAGAGAACATCATCGACGATCACGACGATCTTGCCGCGCAGTTCGACGGGAATCTCCGACTCCGGCAGCTCGTGGACCACGCGGTCGTCACGGTAGAGATTGAT
>JAKAPO010000079.1 GCA_021807065.1 bacterium | reverse complement strand
CGGGCCGCACCATGCGCAATCGCCGGTAGATGTATGGCACGACGCCCTCGACCGTGTGCAGGCGGCGAATCTCCCTAATTTCGGCCTGGTCGCGTTCGTGCAAATTTCGGATGTCGCGCTGCGTTCGTGCCAGCTCGTGAACCAGCCCATAGTTCTGCCCGATGCGCTGTGCGAACTGGATGCACAGCACGACGACGACGAACAACACGATCGCCAATCCGGTCATGCGCCCGAGCCAGCGCACGCGCGGAGCCAAACCGTGTTTGCGCTTCACGTGCGCACTCCCACCGGAGCCGTCTCTTGCTGCCACGCTCCGATGCGGCGGTACTTGTCGTACCGCTGCGCCAGCAACGTCTGCACCGAAATTCGCTCGAGACGATCGAGCGACGCGTCAATGCGTTCGATGACGCGCGCGACGACGTTCGCCGGATCGCGATTCGCGCCACCCAGCGGCTCGGAGATGATCTCGTCGACGATGCCGAAACCAAGCAAATCCTGAGCGGTCAACTTCAAGTGCGCCGCCGCTTCTTCCGCTTTGGATGCATCCGCCCAAAGAATCGCCGCGCAACCCTCGGGCGATGCGACCGAATAGGTGCTGTGCTCGAGCATGATGACGTGGTCGGCGATCGCAAGCGCGAGCGCTCCGCCCGACCCTCCCTCGCCGACGACGCTGGCGACGATGGGAACCTTCGCCTCGGTAAAGGCCACCAAGCATTGGGCAATTGCCTCCGACTGTGCGTGCTCCTCCGAGGCGATGCCCGGGTCGGCGCCCTTGGTATCGACGAACGTGACGATCGGCAGACCGAGTCGCGACCCCAGCAATGCGAGCCGCCGCACTTTCCGATATCCTTCCGGCGCGACCATACCAAAGTTGCGCTGCAGGTTCTCTTTCGTGTCGCGACCGCGTTGCTGTCCGATGACCACAATTGCCCGGCCGCGTAGTAGCGCCATACCGCCGACGACGGCCGGATCGTCACGAATGTGGCGATCACCGTGGAGTTCGTCGAATCGGTCGAGCGCGTTTATGTAATCGAGTGAGGTTGGCCGGTTAGGGTGCCGCGCCATGTGGACCTTCTGCCACGGCGTGGGCGCGCCGTAGACTTCTCGTAGGATCTCATGATAGCGCGACTCGAGTGTCGCAATCTCGCTCGACAAATCCACTCGTTGATCGGCACTAGCTTCGCGCAGATCGGCGATACGCTGTTCGAGCTCGAGCAAAAATCGTTCGCGGTCGAGGAACGGATTCACGCATCGACTCCGGCAAGAGCTCGCCGCTCAGCGCCCTTCGAAGCATAGTCGAGGAGTCGTACGAGCGCGTCCTTGAGGGACCGGCGGTGCACGACCATGTCGATATGCCCTTTTTCGAGAAGGAACTCGGCGGTCTGAAATCCTTCGGGCAGTTTCTGCCGTATCGTCTGCTCGATCACGCGGCGTCCGGCAAAACCAATCATCGCCCCCGGCTCTGCGACGACGACGTCCGCTTGGAATGCAAAGGAGGCCGAGACGCCGCCGGTCGTAGGATCGGTCAGAATGCTGACGAGGAAGTTTCCGTCATCCATAAAGCGCGTGACGGCGGCCGTCGTTTTCGCGAGTTGCATTAGCGCGTACATACCCTCCTCCATGCGCGCGCCGCCGGATGCGGTAAAAATCAAGCACGGCACGTGCCTGCGCCGCGCCTCTTCGAACAGCATCGTCACGCGTTCGCCGACGACGGTTCCCATCGTGCCGCCGCGAAAATGAAAGTCCATCACGCCCAACCCGACGTCGAATCCACCGACTTGACCGAAGCCGCAGACCACTGCTTCGCTCAATCCGCTCTTCTCGCGATCTCCCGCGAGCTTCGCCGGATAACTCTTACGGTCGGCCCAGCGCAGGGGATCGCCGACGGCAACGTCGCCGCCGATCTCCGCAAAGTCGCCGTCGACGATAGTCGAGATCCGATCGTAGGCGCCCATGCGAAAGTGGTGTCCGCACCGCGTGCAGACGTACAGGTTCGCGGCGAGATCGCGGCGGTAGATCATCTCGCCGCACTTCGGGCACTTGCTCCACTGTGCGGCGTCTGTGGCGTTCTTGCCGCGACGCACGCGCAGCCACTCGGGCATCGGCGCCACGCTTACGCCGTCCTCGCCGGAAAGAGTCGTGCCGCATAGAGTTTGCGCAATTGCTTCAGATAGTTGAGTATCTCGCGGTTGTTCAACTTCGATTGACCCGCAACGCGATCGGTGAAGACATACGGAATCTCGGTTGCCTTTCCGTAATGCGCCTTTGCGATGACTTCGAGACCGATCTTGAAACCGATCGGATCGAGCCGCACGTGTTCGAGCGCCTCCCGCCGCACGAGGAAGTAGCCGCTGGTGATGTCTTTGATCTTCGTGAGCGGCCGCGCGAGCGCGCAGGCGACGCGCGAGGTGACGATCCGCCGCATCGGCCAGTTGGTAATCCCTCCGCCGGCAACGTAGCGGCTTCCAATCGCGAGGCCGTAACCCGACTCGAGCGCGGCGACCATCCTCGGCAAGATAGCGACATCGTGGCTGAAATCCCCGTCCATCGCACCCAGAGCCTTCGACTCCGGCCGCGCCGCCTTCCATCCCTCGATCACACCGCTTGAAAGACCGAGTTTCCCAGGACGATGAATGCAGCGCACCGGCAGTTCGGCGGCAAGCCGATCGACGATGGCCCCGGTTCCGTCGGGAGAGTTGTCGTCCACGACGATCATCTCGACGTCGAGGTGGTGCTCTTTGCATACGCTGTCGATTGCGCGTAGCAGCCGCTCGATGCCGCCGGCCTCATTGTACGTTGGAATGACTATCGAGAACGGGAGGCTTGCCATGCTTAAGGTTTCTTAATACGACGGAATTGCAGCCTCATCCCGTTATATAATCGATAATCGCCAGCAGCGCTGGCGCCGCCGTCTCCGTGCGCAAGATGCGCGAGCCGAGCGAGACGATGTGCGCTCCGCATTCGCGCGCCGCGTCTACTTCGGCGTGCGAAAAACCACCCTCGGGACCGATGACGGCGAGCACGCTGTCCGCACCGTTCAGCAGATGCGGCAATTGGTTGCGAAGCGGCTCGGTGGCGCCTTCCCACGCAAAGAGTACGGCGTCGTACGCGCAAAAGCGCGCCAAGAGTTCTTTGTACGATATCGGCGCCGCCACCGGCGGAACGTCGCGACGACCGCATTGCTCCGCGGCGCTGCGCGCGATACGGCGCCAGCGTTGCAGTTTCGCGTCGCCGACGCGCCGCACGACAGTTCTCTCGCTCGAAAACGGAATCAGGAGCATCGCGCCGAGTTCGGTTGCTTTCTCGACGATCGCGTCCATCTTGGCGGCCTTCGGCGTTGCCTGAGCGACGTCGACGCGAAGCTCGCGCGTCGCGGCACGCGGCCTCTCCTCGATCAGACGTGCGCCCAGCCGCGCTGCGTCACCTGTCAGCTCCGCGACGAACGCGCGCGCTCCCGAATCGATGATCTCGATGCGGTCACCCGCGGACAATCGCAGAACGTGCAGCGCATGGTGCACGTCCGTACCCTCGATCGGTACGGTTTCCTCAATACGATGGACTCCGGAGACAAAGAAGCGCCGCGCGCTCATTCCGGTCGAAACGCGTCTTTCACGCGCTCGAGAAAGGAGCGTTCGTCGACCGCATCGCCGCCTTCGCGCGCGTACTCCTCCAAGATTTCACGTTGGCGTCTGCTCAACTTCTGTGGAACGACGAGTCGCACCGTGACGCGGTGATCGCCCCGCTTCGAGCCGCGCACCGACGGCATACCGTGGCCCCGCAGGTGCAAGGTCGTTCCCGATTGCGTTCCCGGCGGTATATACAATGAAAGATCGCCTTCGAGCGAAGGAACCGTTACGGTTGCGCCGAGCGCGGCCTGCGGAAAGCTGACCGGCGTCTCGACCGCCGTGTCCATGCCGTCTCGTGTGAAGCGCGCATGCGGTTTCACCGTCAGGTACACGTAGAGATCTCCGACCGGGCCGCCGTGCGTGCCGGCCTCACCGTTGCCTGCGATGCGAATGCGCGAACCGTTGTCGACGCCCGCCGGAACGGTCACGCTCAGCGTGCGCTCCAGGTGGCGGCGTCCTTCCCCACCGCACGCGTCGCACGGCTGTGAGACGATCTGCCCTTCGCCCTGGCAGACTGCGCACGTCGTTTGCGTAACGAACTGGCCGAGCGGCGTTTGACGCGCGGTGCGCACGGCCCCGCTGCCACCGCAGCGGCCGCACGGTACGACGAGGCTCCCCGGCTGCGCACCCGTGCCTTTGCATTTTTCGCATTGGCCGAGGTGACCGAACGTAATCTGCTTAGTGACGCCGCTGAACGCTTCTTCGAGCGTTATCTCGAGATCGTAGCGCAGATCGGCGCCGCGTTGCGGCCCGGTCTGACGCGATTGCGCCGCGCTGCGAACGTCTCCGAAAAACATGTCGAAGATGTCGCCGAAGCCGGTTGCTCCGAAACCGCCGAATCCAAAATCGCCGACGCCGCCGTCTTCAGCCGTTCCGAAGCGGTCGTAGTGGGCGCGTTTACGTGGATCGGAGAGAACCTCGTACGCTTCGTTGATCTCCTTGAAGTGGCGCTCCGCGTTGGCCTTATCCTCGGCAACGTCGGGGTGATGCTTGCGCGCCAGCCTGCGATACGCTTTCTTGATGTCGTCGCCCGTGGCGTTGCGCGCAACCCCGAGGGTTTCGTAATAATCCTTGGTGGGCATCGAAGGGCCGATTCGCCTACCTACTTGATTTCCGCTTCGGCGATCCGCTGCGAGAGCGACTTGGCGGTTCCGGCAGCAAGGGCCATCAGCCGCGCGTACGGCATGCGCCGCGGACCGAGTATCGAAAGCATGCCGATGGCTCTCGGCCCGAAACGGTACGGAACCGTGACGACCGAGAGATCGGCCAGTTCTTCGCTTCCCAGCTCCCGGCCAATTTTCACGCTGGCTACGTCGTTATCCATCGCGTCCGCGACGATATCGTAGAGCGTGCGCTGCTCTTCGACGATGCGCAGGATCGAGCGGAGCTTGCGCGCGTCGCGGAATTCGGGTTGGTCGAGCAAGTTCTGCGCTCCCGCAGCGGCGATCGCCGGAGCTTCGCTAGAACGCGCGCTCTGCATCGCTGCCGTGACTGCTCCGCGAAGCTCTTCGCTGAGTTTCAGTTCGGAAATGAGGTTTGCGATCTCGCTCTCTTTCACGTCGCTCAACATGTGACCGGTAAACTTTTGGTTCATCGCGCTGGACAGTTTGGTGAGATCCTCGGCACTGACGTCGCTCGTCAGCTCGAACAAGTTCTGCGCCGAAACGCCGAACGAGGTCACGACGATTGCTACGCCCGTTCGCGGACCGATGGAGATGAGCTGAATGTGTTTGAAAACCTGCATCTCCGCCTGCGGTTTCGTCACGAACGCAAGACTGTTGGAAAGGCGCCCCAGAAGCCGCGTCGTTTGATCTATGAGGTCGTCAAGCTCGCTCCTCGCGTCGCGCAGTTCGTCGCGTATCTGTCGCCGTTCGGCGGCGGTCAACCCTTCCGGATGCATCAGCTCGTCGACGAACGTGCGGTAGCCGGCGTCGGAGGGGATGCGACCGGCGGACGTATGCGGTTGAACGAGATACCCGCCGGCCTCCAGCTCCGCCATCTCGTTGCGAACGGTAGCCGGGCTCACGCCGAGGTGGTACTTATGCGTCAGCGTCTGCGAGGCGACCGGCTCCGCGCTTGCAACGTACTCATAGACGACCGTCGCGAGGATATACGCCTTGCGCTCGTCGAGGGGCGGGTTCTTCATTGCTCCCTATATTAGCACTCCGTAGCCAGGAGTGCCAAAGGGTACCTCCTAACTTGCGGCAGATGGAGATTGCAGACTCGACCCAGGCGATCGAAACCCTCCTCGAGGAGGGGCGCCGCTTCCAGCCCTCGGCTGATTTTGCCGCCCAAGCGAACGCCCAAGCGGGCATCTACGAAGAAGCCGACCGCGATGTCGAGGCATTTTGGGAGAAGTGGGCGCGCACGCTCGAGTGGAGCAAGCCCTTTACCAAGGTCCTCGACTGGAAAGAGCCGTTTGCGCGCTGGTTCTACGACGGCGAACTCAACGTTTCGGTAAACTGTCTCGACCGCCACGTGCGTGCCGACAGAGGAAATCGGATCGCCTACTATTACGAAGGCGAACAAGGCGACCGTCAAAGTATTACCTACAAGGAATTGCTCGGCGAGGTTTGCGTATTCGCCAACGGTCTGCGAAAGCTCGGGCTCAAGCGCGGCGACCGCGTCGCCATCTATATGGGCATGATTCCGCAGTTACCGGTCGCGATGCTCGCCTGCACGCGCATCGGCGTCGTGCACTCCGTCATATTCGGCGGTTTCTCACCTGATTCGATCGTCGATCGCGTCAACGACGCGCGCTGCGTAGCGGTGATCACCGCCGATTTCGCCCGCCGCCGCGGTGGAACGGTCCCGCTCAAACATAACGTCGACGTCGCGCTCGCCCAGACGCCGAGCGTGAAGCATTGCATCGTCGCCAAGCGCGTCGGCGACCCGATAGAGATGAAGCCGGGAAGAGATCTGTGGTGGGAGGACGTCGTTCGCGGCCAGTCGGCCACGTGCGAACCGGAGTCGATGAACGCGGAAGACTTGCTCTATCTCCTCTACACGAGCGGCACGACCGCAAAGCCGAAGGGCATCAAACACACGACCGGCGGCTACCTCGTCTACGCGGCAATGACGCACAAACTCGTCTTCGACTTGAAGGACGATACAGACGTCTACTGGTGCTCGGCCGACATCGGTTGGGTTACCGGGCATTCGTATATCGTCTACGGACCGTTGGCGAACTGCGCGACGTCGGTCATTTACGAAGGCACGCCCGATTACCCCGACAAGGATCGGCTCTGGGAAATTATCGAGCGCTACAAGGTCACGATCCTGTATACCGCGCCTACCGCGATTCGCACGTTCATGAAATGGGGTGCGCAGTACCCGCAAGCCCATGATCTTTCGTCGCTTCGACTCCTCGGAACGGTCGGCGAACCGATCAATCCCGAGGCGTGGATATGGTACCGCGAGCACATCGGCGGCGGGCGCACGCCGGTCGTCGACACATGGTGGCAGACGGAGACCGGCGGCATCATGATCTCGCCGCTTCCCGGAATCACGACGCTCATGCCCGGAAGCGCGACGTATCCGATTCCGGGTACCTATGCCGACGTCGTCAACGACAAGGGCGAATCCGTTCCGCCGGGCGGCGGCGGCTATCTCGTGCTCACGAAACCGTGGCCCGGAATGCTTCGCGGTATCTGGGGCGACGACGAACGCTACGTGGAGACGTATTGGAAGCGTTTTCCGCACAAATACTTCGCCGGCGACGGTTGCCGCCGCGATCACGACGGCAACTACTGGTTGATGGGCCGCGTCGACGACGTGATGAACGTCAGCGGCCATCGTATCTCGACGACCGAGGTCGAAAGCGCGCTCGTCGGTAATCCAAAGGTCGCCGAAGCCGCCGTCTGCGGCAAGCTCGACGACATCACGGGTCAGGCGATCTACGCTTTCGTCACGCTGCGCGGCGGCCAGAACGGCAGCGAGGCACTCGCAAACGAACTGCGCGAGTTCGTCGCCGACAAGCTCGGTAAGTTCACGCGCCCGAAATACATCACGTTCACACCCGAGCTACCGAAGACGCGCAGCGGAAAAATCATGCGCCGCCTCTTGCGCGACGTGGCCGAAGGGCGTGCCCTCGGCGACGTCACGACGCTCGCAGACTCGGCAATCGTAAAAGACTTAGAAGAGCGCGCCAAAACGGAGATCGCCCAAGAAGAGTAACTTTGTCATCCCGACCGAGCAAAGCGCACGTGCGCTGAGCGACGTGATGCCGGTTCCCAGAATCGATCCTATCATACGAGGTACCCGCAATCAGCCGACACCGGGCGAGAACTGTGCTGCTTCCGACGTCGTTCGGTGTTTTCGCGCCTCACGTGCTCGGGATGACAAAGGCGTTTGCAGGGCCATGCCAGTCGAACAGCTCCGGATGAATTAGGTGCGCGAGCAATTCGGCTCCGTCGATGATGCGAGGGCCCGGGCGAGCGAAATACGAATCTGCATCGACCACGTAGACGCGGTTCTTGACAACTGCCGGCAACGTCTTCCAGTTCGGCCGTGATTCCAAGAGCGGGAGCTGCTCGATCGCCTTGTCGGCGTGAAAACCGCAGGGCATGAAGACGATCACCTCGGGATCCCATCGTAGGACGTCATCCCACGCCACGCGCACCGAATCCGCGCCTTTACGCGCGAGTGCATCGAAGCCGCCGGCGATCTCGATCATCTCCGGTACCCAATGGCCGCAACAGAAAACCGGATCGGGCCATTCGATGCAAAATACTCGCGGATGCGCGGCGGCTTTCGGCACGCGCGCGGCGATCGCCACAAGGCGCGCTCGCGCGGACGCAATCCAGTCTTCCGCTTCGCGTTCCCGGCCAGTCGCAGCCGCAAGGTCGCGAACGTTTTGTTCGATCTCGCCGATCGTGTGCGGGCTCATCCACACGATCTGCTGCTTTAGTTCGAGCGCAGCGAGCGCTTGCGTCAGCTCGCTGCCCGATGGCGCACAGACTTGGCAGAGGTCTTGCGTGAGAATCAGGTCCGGTCGTAGCTCGCGCAGAAGCCCCTCATCGATCTCGTAGACGCTTTCACCGTTACGAATGCGCTGCGCAATCGCTGAATCGATCTGCGCCAGATTGAGCTGGGTGAAATCGAGTGCCGGTCGCGAGACGATA
>JAKAPO010000078.1 GCA_021807065.1 bacterium | reverse complement strand
GGCGAATGACCTATACTATTTGACCATCGACGTCGACGGCACGCCACGAACGGAGATCACGGCGGATCTGGTCTTTCCAGTGCTCTTTGGCGTTGCACCACCGGAGAGAGCAGCGCGCATCATCGGCGCATTGAGCGACGCGGCATTTTGGACGAACGCCGGAATCCGGACCGTGCCGCGCGACGATCTCGGCTATAGCCCCGTCGGCGATCTGGGGCTACTCGGCGGCGTCTGGGTCGCGATGACGTTTTGGTACGCATTTGCGGCCTCGAAATACAACCCGGCATTCATGGCGAAGGCTCTCGCTTCGAGCTTTCGCCACTTTTCCAGCGATCCGCGCAGAAACAACACGGTGCCGGGTCAGTTCTCCGAATGGCTTCATGGCGAGATTTTGGTCAATCAAGGGATGATGCTTTCGCCGTGGGACGCGCCACGCTATCTCTGGGCGGCGATCGAAGGCGCTGGCGGTCTAGACATTCGCGGCGCAGATGCTCGCATCGCACCCTCGCTTGCGGCGGATTGGCGATGGCTGACGGTGGTGAACGTGCCGTTTCGAGGGAAGGACATCTCCTGGATTGCGCTGCGCATGCCCGACGGGCTCTGCGTGCACACGACAGCCGATCTCGCGTGCGATGCGCGGACCACGCGTTACGACGAGGATATCACCGATACCGTAACCGTTGTGGACCCTTTGGCTACTCTCGTTGCGTTGAGCGACAAGAAGCGCACGCTCGTGTTCATCGGCAACTCCGGTACGCAAGCCGTAACCACCGCTGCGTCGCTTTCGTCGCTACCGGAAACGGAGCACACCGTACGAATATTCTCGACGGTGTGGAACGGCTGGCGGGAGTTGGGCAAGCTGAAGCGTCAGGAGATTCTCGACGGGATCGCGGTCGTCATCGACGCCGGCGGCTTCGCGCTCGTCGAGATCACTCCGCCCTAATCAATCGAACGGAAGGTTTGGGTCCGCCGTGAGCGTGAGCGGATCGGCCTGAACCGCGTCCCGCTGGTAAAATGCCGCTGCCGCAATCATCGCCGCGTTGTCGGTGCAGTATTTGGGTGGCGGAATGAGAACGTCGGCGCCGCTGCGATGCGCCCAGAGGCGCATCGCGTGCTGTAGGCCGGAATTCGCCGCGACTCCGCCGGAGACCACGACGCCCGTGTATTCGCGTTGCGAGAAAGCTGCGTCGACGCGCGCGACGAGCACGTCGACCACGGCTGCTTGGAAAGACGCGGCGACGTCTTCGAGCTTCGCTTTTTTGCCCGCTGGAGATTCGAGAAAGTAGCGCACGGACGTCTTCAAGCCAGAGAAAGAGAGATCGAGGCTGCCGCGCACCGGGCGATGGCGCGGAAACTTGTATGCGGCGGGATCGCCGTGCTGCGCCATCCGATCGAGTTCGGGGCCGCCGGGATATGGAAGGCCGAGCAGACGAGCGGTCTTATCGTAGGCTTCGCCCGCGGCGTCGTCGTGCGTACGTCCGAGGATCACCATCTTCGTCGGTGACTGGACGCGAACCAGTTGCGAATGCCCTCCGGAGACGATAAGCGCGAGAAATGGATATCGTGCGGGGAGATCGCGGTCGAGAAACGCCGCGAAGATATGTCCGTGCAGGTGATTGATACCGTATAGCGGTTTGTTTGCGGCAAACGCCAGTGCCTTCGCGCTCGCGACGCCGACGACGAGGCTGCCGATCAGACCGGGACCACGAGTGACCGCGATGCCGTCCATGGAGTCGAGCGTCACGGCGGCGCGAGCGAGCGCGTCCTCAACCGCGGCGGAGAGAAGCGCCGCGTGCCGGCGGCTCGCGATCTCCGGCACGATCCCGCCATACCTGGCGTGAAAGGCATCCTGATCGGTCGACACCGAAGCAAGGACCTCGCGTCCGTCGCGCACCACGGCGGTGGCGGTGTCATCACACGATGTTTCGATCCCGAGCAGAAGCACGCGGACGGGACTTCCTGACGTTCCTCCGAAGCCCCGCCGCGATGGAAAACGTGACGGAGATTCTGCGGCTTCCCTCACCGGCGCCTAGACCGCAATCGCTTGCCTACGATGGACAGCTGCTCTGGATGGGTTCGATCGCGACGAACCGACTCTACGCGCTACGCCCCGCGCAATGGACGGTTGTCGAGGAGGCGGCGGCTCCCGGCAAGCCGTTCGGCCTCGCGGTCGTCGGCGACGAGCTACGCGTGATCTGCGGCGAGACCGAGGAGGACCACCGCATGGTACGGCGCTTCGTCCCCGGCCACGGCTTCAAGGCGCAGGGGGCGTTCGCGTGCCCCGACGATACCGGATCGCAGCTCGGCTATGACGGCGACCTCCTCTACATCAGCCAGTGGTACAACCACCGCATCATTGGCGTGGACGATGCGGGGAAGATCGTCACGCAATTCACGGTGCCGCATGGCATCTGCGGACAGGTGATCGTCGACGGGCAGTTTTATCTGGTTACGACCGACGATGAAGAGACCGAGGATTACTGGCTAACGCGCGTCGACGCGCGCAACGGAGCGCCGAAGAGCGTCGATCTGCAGCGCATTCCGTTCGCGGCGCGCGCGCTCACGTTCGACGGGTCGAAGTTCTGGACGAACCACCGCGAACGTGGCGAGATCGTCGCCTTCGCCAAACCCTAATACCTTCTTGTCATACCGAGCGAGTGAGACGCGTTAGCGCCGAAACGACGTCGAGGCAAGCGCCTCGTCTCTCCGCTCGGCGGCAACGCCGTATCCGAGCAACGTCATTACGATAACCGCCGCGAACGCGAGTGCCATAAAGAACGCCATAGCCATCGCGTAGTTCGGACCCGCCGGCGAGATAAAACGATGCGCCGCGAGCGTTGCCTCGATTTGCAAGGTTCCGGCAGCGATAAGGTTGCCGAGCTGATAGGTGAACCCGGGGAAGGTTCCGCGGGCGCTCGGGGGCGCGAGTTCGTTGAGGTGCGCGGGAATGATGCCCCACGCTCCTTGGATCATGAACTGCATGAAGAATCCGCCGGCCGCGAGTGCCGCCGCGGTGTGGCCGAACGCCCAGACTGGAATGAGCGCAGCGCCGATCAGCGCCGCGGCGACGATCGCGACGCGTCGTCCGATGTGTTGCGAAAGCCAACCGAAGAACGTTCCGCCGCAAATTGCACCGACCATGGTGATCGCGGCGATCGTACCGACGAACTCGGGAGAGAACTTCATTTGTTTCGTGAGGAAGGTCGCGTACGGATCTTGGGAACCGTGTGCCATGAAGTTCAACGCCGCCATGAGCAGCATTCCGTAGACGAACAGCACACCGTACCGGCGCAGTGATCCGAGGATGGCGCGGGGTTGGAATGCGGGTGGCGCCGCACCGGCTTTCCACCCGGGCGATTCGGGAACGCTCCGCCTGATATAGAGGATGAGCAGCGCCGGAAGAACGCCGAGCGCGAACATCCCGCGCCAGCCGATATGGGTGTAAAGCAACGCGAGCGTAACAGCGGCCAGCAGATAGCCGACCGCATATCCCTGCTGCAGCATGCCGCTGAACAGTCCCCGCCGCCGCGGGGGAAGCGATTCCATCGCAAGCGCGGCACCCAGACCCCATTCGCCGCCCATTGCCACGCCGAAAAGCGCGCGCAAAACGAGCAAGACGGTAAGGTTCGGCGAGAACGCGGTGAGCAGCTCGAAGAGCGAGTACAGCCCGATGTCGACCATCAGCGGGCCGCGGCGTCCGTAACGGTCGGCGAACCACCCGAAGATAAGCGCCCCGACCGGCCGCATCGCCAGCGTGAGCGTCACGGCGACGGAGATTGCGGCAACGCTGCGGTGAAAATCGTCGGCGAGATGTGGGACGACGACGATGACTAGAAAGAAGTCGTACGCGTCGAGCGTCCACCCGAGAAAACTCGCAACAAACGCCCGGGACACGATCGCTCCTTAAGGCGTTGCGGATGGAGATGAACTTGGTGAGGTGCTCGGCGATACGCTAGGCGATGGACTTGGTGAAGGCGAGGGTGAGGGCGATGGCTTGGGTTTCGGCGATGCGCTTGGCATCGGCCTTTCACTCGCGTAGAGGACCAACAGCCACGTTTCGTCGCGCCTTACCGTGACTTGCGGCGGTGCGATGGCGAAGTGCAGCGTTCCTGTCGTAATGGTGGAGTTGCCGTACGATCCTATGAAACGGTCGACGTGGCGGCGACGAACCGTCGTTTCGCGGAAGAGTTGAACTGCAAACTCGCGGCCGTCGAGCTGTCCTTGCGGAAGAATGAAATCGACGGATGCCGACCCTTTCAGCAAGACGTTTTGATTGGTCGAGAGACGTAGCGCGATCAAGGCGGTCGTCAGGACGGATTTGGTGTCGGCACGGACCATCGCGGGAGCATCGTGCGGTTGCGCTTCGAGCGCAACGGTAATTGCCGGCGTTGCGCTGGGCGACGGCGATGGCGAGGAGCCTGCAGATGACGATGGCGACGGTGACGGCGTCGGAGACGGTGTCGGAGACGGTGTCGGAGACGGTGTCGGAGACGGCGATGCAGTCTGGTGCGCACCCGGTTTGGGGCTCGGCGTTGCAGCCGGCACGTTCAGGTGGATGATGCAACTGTATCCGTCGACGTCCGGACAACGGATGCCGTTACTCACATCCGCAAAAGAATACGTCGCAGGATTTCCCGGCGGAGCGCTTGGAGTGGGCGTAGGCTGACCGGGTACGCTGTGCTGTCTGGGGCTGCCGCGCACATTGCCCTGTGCTCCCGGACCCTGCTGGGTTCCCGGCTGTATCTGTGGAGTGATCCCGCCGGGTGCGGACATACCCGAGTTGAGATCGCCCGAGCACGCCGCCGCCAGCGCGAACGATGCTGAGATGATGGCAAGGAGTATTATGCGTTGCATCGGCTTGTTGGTTGTCCTTAGACTGCGTTCGCTTCGCTCACTACGCTCGGGATGACACAATAGCGCGCAGCTCCTCTATAAACGATGCGACTGTCGCGGTGCGTTTCGCTTCGACCCCGCGCTCGTTGACATTCAGTGTCCCCTCGGCAACTTCTTGCTTTCCGGCGACGAGAATGTAGGGGACCTTCTCGGTCTTCCAATGCCGGATCTTATAACCGAGCTTCTCGTTGCTCTCGTCCACCTCGACGCGGAATCCCGCACCGCGGAGCTGGGCTGCAGCCTCGCGCGCGTAGGCGGCTTGCTGCTCTGCGATCGGCACCACGACCGCCTGGACCGGTGCCAGCCATGCTGGGAACGCTCCGGCGAAATGCTCGATGAGCACGCCGAAGAAGCGTTCCATCGATCCCGCCAGCGCGCGGTGGATCATGACCGGCCGGTGCTCGCGCCCGTCCGCGCCGCGATAGTTCAGATCGAAACGTTCGGGAAGCGTGAAGTCGACCTGCACGGTCCCGAGCTGCCACTGGCGCCCGATCGCATCGCGTACCATGATGTCGAGTTTCGGCCCGTAGAAGGCTCCGCCGCCCTCGTCACGCTGCCACCGTAACTTCGAACGTTCGAGTGCGTTACGAATGGCATCCTCAGCGAGGTCGTCGGTTGCGCCGCGTTTGAGTCCTTCGCGCGTCGACAAGTAGCAGAGGAAGTCGGTAAAGCGGAACGCGTTCATCATCCGCAGCGCCTCGTCGAGCGTCTGCTCGAACTCGCGTTGCAGTTGATCGGCGCGAAGGAAGATATGTCCGTCGTCCGTCGTGAAACCGCGCACACGCGTCAATCCATGCAGGACGCCCGAGCGTTCGAAGCGGTAAACGGTGCCGAACTCGGAGTAGCGGAGCGGAAGATCGCGATAACTGCGCATCCGGCTCTTGTAGATGAGGATATGCCCCGGACAGTTCATCGGCTTCACGCGAAAACGCTGATCCTCGACCTCCAGCGGTCCAAACATGTTCTCGGCGTAGTTCTCGAGATGTCCGGAGGTTTCGAAGAGCGTCTCCTTGACGACGTGCGGCGTGTAGACTGCCAGATAGCCGCGCTCGCGCAACCCTTCGCGGATGAACTCTTCGACGACGGCACGTACTGTCGCGCCTTTGGGATGCCAAAAGATCAGCCCGCCTCCGGCCGCCTCTTCGATGGAGAAGAGGTCCAGCTCGTTGCCGAGCCGCCGATGATCGCGTTTCTGCGCTTCCTCTAATTGAAGGAGGTATTCGTCCAGTTCGCGCTGCGTGTGCCAGGCGGTGCCGTAGATGCGTTGCAGCATCGGATTCTTCTCGTCGCCTCGCCAGTAAGCGCCGGCAACGCCCTGCAACTTGAGCGCGCCGATCTCACCGGTACGCTTCGCGTGACCGCCGCGGCACAGATCGGTGAACCCGCCGATCGTGTAGAGCGTGATCGGCTCGCCATCGGGAATCTGCTGCGCGATCTCGATCTTGTACGCGTTGCCGTGAAAGTGTGCGATCGCCTGTTCGCGCGTAACCTCTCGGCCATTCATCTCGTAATCCGCCGCCACAATCTCACGCATGCGCTCCTCGAGGCGTTCGAGGTCTTGCGGCGTGAACGGTATCGCGCGGTCGAAATCGTAGTAGAAGCCGTTCTCGATTGCTGGGCCGATCGTCGGCTTCGCCTCCGGGAAAAGGTCCTGCACGGCATAGGCGAGCACGTGCGCGGCGGTATGCCGCAGCTCCGGCAGCGGCGTCTCAGGCATAAGCGCAGCCCTTTCGGCGAGCCACTGCCGCTGTCATTTCCGCGAACTCGCGATCGCGCTCTGCATTGCTTTGTTCGGCATCACGTCGGGTGAAGCGTTTGCGGCTGTGATTGGGGTGCCCATCATCCTCCTGCTCGTGAGCGTCGCACGCCGTTTCGAACCGTCCTTATGAAGCGCCGATGTCGGCCGCCGCGTAGGTACTCGCTGCGGATATCTGTCAACCTTACGGATAACCTCTCCTTAATCTTGTCTTAGCGTGGGTCGTGCATCATGGAAGCATGATGCGAAAACTGAACGCACTCGTGCTCATTGGTTTGCTCGTGGCCGCAGTCGGCGGCCAGGCCTTCGCAGCGACCCGCCTTCTGGAAACCGGGTCCACACTTCTTTACCCGCTCATGAATCTCTGGGTGGCGGATTACCAGAGAACGCACCGCGACGTGCAGATTACGACGCAAGGCACCGGGAGCGGTACCGGTATCTCGCAGGCGATCTCAGGCGTCGCGCAGATCGGCGCGTCGGACGCCTACATGAGCGACGCGCAGATGCGCCAATCGCCGATGCTCAACATTCCTCTCGCGATCAGCGCACAGCAGATCAACTACAATCTGCCCGGTCTCAACAACGTGCACCTGAACCTGTCGGGACCGGTGCTTGCAGGAATCTACGGCGGCCGGATCACGATGTGGGATGACGCGCAAATCAAAGCGCTCAATCCGCACTTCGCCAAACGATTGCCTCACCGAGGTATCATCCCGATCCATCGTGCGGATGGTTCCGGTGACACGTTTATCTTCACGCAGTATCTCTCGAAATCGACTCCGTGGTGGAACGGCGGTCCCGGTTACGGAACGACGATTAGCTGGCCATCGGTGAGCGCAGCCGTAGGTGCCAACGGTAATCCCGGAATGGTTCAGACCTGCAAGGCGACGCCGTACTCGATTGCCTACATCGGCGTCAGCTTCCTCAATCAAACCAACGCCGCAGGGCTTGGCTACGCGGCCCTGCGAAATCGCGCCGGCAGGTTCGTCCTCCCGACCGCGATGACGATCGGTGCCGATGCGAGAGAGCTCGAGAACAGCACGCCTGCCGACGAGCGAATCTCGCTGATCTTTGCGCCGGGAGCGCAGTCGTACCCGATCATCAACTACGAGTACGCGATCATCAATCCTCATCAGCCCGACGCGGCAACGGCCGGGGCCCTGAAGGCGTTCCTCAAATGGGCGATCTCGAAGAACGGCGGCCAGCAGGCGCGCTTCCTCGATGCCGTCCACTTCCTGCCGCTTCCGGCACGCGTCATTCGCGAGAGCGGGGCGCAGATAAACAAGATCCATTAGCGAAGTTCCGCGCGTGGCGGTAAACGCAGTTCGAGGGCGGGCCCGCAGGCCCGCCCTCAGCCAGAGGATCTTCGCGCAAAGGCTGCTGCGCGGCGCGACCGGCCTCGCCGCCCTCGTTAGCTTCGGCCTCGTCTTCGTTATGCTCGCGGGTCTGTTCGTTTACGCGTATCCCGCGATTCGCTTCAACGGCCTGGGTTTCTTTACGTCGATCACCTGGAACATCGGCAATCAGTACGGGAGCGGAGCGCTGCTCTCGCACGGCGGTTATACTGCCGAACCAGGCGCCTCGTTCGGTTCGATCGTCTTCGTCGTGGGCACGTTGCTGACGTCATTCCTGGCGATGCTCGTCGCCGTTCCCTTCTCGATTCTCGTGGCGCTCGCGATCGTCTATCGCATTCCGAGCCGTATCAAACCGCTTGCGAACGCAATCCTCGAGCTTATGGCCGGCGTCCCTTCGGTCGTCTACGGCCTATGGGGAATGATCGTGCTCGTCCCATATATCGGCCGAGTCAGCGGAACCGGCAGCGGAAACGGGCTGCTAGCCGCTACGGTCATCTTGGCGATCATGATCGTTCCGATTATGGTCGCGACGACACGCGATGCGATCCAGGCGCAGTCCGCGGACATCTATGAGGCGAGCATCGCGTTGGGAAGCACCTCGTGGCAGGCCGTGACCCGTGCGGTTCTGCCGAGCGTTCGAGGCGGCATCGGCGCCTCCGTCCTGCTCGCACTGGGGCGTGCGCTCGGTGAGACGATGGCCGTCCTGATGGTCTGCGGTTCCGCGATCAACTCCCTGCCGCATAGTATTTTCTCGC
>JAKAPO010000077.1 GCA_021807065.1 bacterium | reverse complement strand
GCTATCGATGAAGTCGCCGGCCGAGACCAGTTGTACGAAAGTTGCAACTACATTGCTATCGCGACGCCGGTCCGCACGGCATGTTCGGAGTTAAGGCGCCTCCGAAATGTGGCGCCCACCTGGGATCTACTCATAGACGTTGCATCCGTGAAACGCCCGATCGTCGAGGCTGCATCGGGCCTGCGAAATTTCGTGGCCACCCATCCGCTCGCCGGCAACGAGGGAAGTGGCCCGGCCCGTGCGAGTGCCGACCTCTTCCGGGAACGAACGTGGGCGTATTCACCGAGCGGTGACGCGCTGCTCGACAGGGGTTTCGAAACCATCGCGCGTGCGCTCGGCGCAAACCCGTTGCCGGTGATTGCCGAGCGGCACGATGCAATCGTTGCAGTAACGTCGCACCTGCCGCAACTGCTTGCGTTCCTTCTGAGTTCGCGAATTCGCGAGAGCGGGGAAGACGCGCGAGCACTCTGCGGGCCGGCTGGGCTCGAGATTCTGCGGCTGGGAGATTCGAGTCCAGACCTATGGCGCGAAATTTTCGAGGCGAACGCCGACCTGGTCGTCCCATCGGCCAGGGCTCTCTGTGAGTCGCTGACCGGAGCCTGCGATGCGCTCTCCCCAGGACGCGCGCCGCAGAGACGCGCGCCGCAGAATTGACTGGGGCATTGGCCCCTGGTATACTGCCGAAGTTCATGGACTCGCAGCCTGCGTGGCCTGTTTTCCTGTGAGAGAAATTTGCCGACCATCAACCAACTGGTAAGAGCCGGTCGAGAGAAGACCGAGCGCAAAGTCAAGACCCGAGCGTTCCGCGTGATCCTCACCGGGCCAAAGCCCGGTCATCCTGATTTGCCGACGCGTTCTTTCGAGGTGACGGGAAACCCGCAGCGCCGCGGGGTTTGCACTCAGGTCAAGACGGTGACGCCGAAGAAACCGAACTCGGCGCTGCGAAAAGTCGCCCGCGTCCGCCTTACCAACGGCGAGGAGGTGACGGCATACATTCCGGGGATCGGCCATAACCTCCAAGAGCACTCGGTCGTGCTAGTCAGAGGCGGCCGCGTGAAGGACCTACCCGGCGTCCGCTACCATATCATCCGGGGCACGCTTGACACCGCTGGGACTGCCAACCGAAAGCAAGGCCGCTCCAAGTACGGCGCCAAACGCGAAAAGAAGAAGTGAGAGCGCTCTAATGCCTCGTAAGGGACCGGCTCCTAAGCGCCAGATCCTCCCAGACCCGCGGTATAACTCGCGAATACTAGCGCGCTTCATTAATAAGGTCATGCTCCGCGGCAAGAAGTCGGTCGCGGAGCGCATCACGTACGGTGCGCTCGACATCGTGGCCGAGAAGACCGGGCGAGATGCCTATGAGGTCTTCCAACAGGCGCTCTCCAACGCGATGCCGTTGGTCGAAGTACGTCCCCGCCGCGTCGGCGGCGCAACGTACCAGGTGCCCATGGAGGTTCGCCCGGATCGCCGTCCGGCGATGGCCATGCGCTGGTTGATCGGCTTCGCCCGCGAGCGCGGCGGGCATTCGATGGAAGAGAAGCTCGCGAGCGAAATTCTCGATGCAGCCAACAACATCGGAGCGACGATCAAGAAGCGAGACGATACCCACAAGATGGCTGAGGCCAACAAAGCCTTCGCGCACTACCGCTGGTAGTCGTCACTACCCGACGATCATGGCAACACGGGATTTCCCGCTCGAGCGCACGCGCAACATCGGCATCGCCGCGCACATCGATGCCGGCAAGACCACCTGCACCGAACGCATCCTCTTCTATACGGGCCGCGTCCACAAGCTCGGGGAAGTACACGACGGTGCCGCCACGATGGACTGGATGGTCCAAGAGCAGGAACGGGGCATCACGATTACGTCGGCTGCTACGGCATGCGTCTGGCGTGACACGCGCGTGAACATCATCGATACGCCGGGCCACGTCGATTTTACCGTCGAAGTCGAACGATCCCTACGCGTCTTGGACGGCCTCGTCGCGATCTTCGATTCGGTTGCCGCCGTGCAGCCGCAATCGGAGACGGTTTGGCGGCAGGCGAACAAATATCGCGTCCCGCGCATCATCTTCGTCAACAAGATGGATCGCATGGGGGCCGATTTCTTCAACGTCGTCGACAAGATTCGCGAGCGGCTTGGCGCGCGCGCCGTTCCGATTCAGGTACCGATCGGCGCTGAAGACGCCTTCAGCGGCGTCGTCGACCTGTTCACTATGAAGAAGATCGCGTATGCTGACGATCTCGGCACGCAGATCGCGCAAGCCGACGTCGAACCGGGCGCGCTGCGCGATCTTGCACAGCAATGGCGCCGGGAACTGGTCGAAGCAATCGCGGAACAAGACGACGAGCTGCTCGAAATGTTCTTCGAGGGAAAAGAATTGCCGGTTGACCGCATGAAGGCCGCGCTACGCCGTGCTGCGATCCAGGGCACCGTATTGCCGATGCTCTGTGGCGCCGCCTTCAAGAATAAAGGCATCCAGCCGTTGCTCGATGCCGTCGTGGATTATCTCCCCTCGCCACTCGAAGCGCGCCCGATCGTCGGAACCGATCCGAAGACGGGGCACGAGGTAACGAGGAAGGCTGACGACAGCGAACCGTTTGCCGCTCTCGCGTTCAAGATCGCCACGGACCCGTACGGGAACTTGACGTACTTCCGCGTCTACTCCGGCGTTCTCAATAAAGGAAGCTACGTGCTGAACTCGCGTACGGGGCGTAAGGAACGCATAGGGCGCATCCTGCGGATGCACGCGAATCATCGCGAAGATATCGACGCGATCGGTGCCGGCGACATCGCGGCCGCTGTCGGACTAAGCGATACCCGCACCGGCGACACGCTTTGTGACGAGAAGGCACCGATCGCGTTGGAGTCGATATCGTTTCCAGAGCCGGTCATTTCGCAAGCGATCGAGCCAAAATCGAAGGCGGATCAAGACAAACTAGGAACGGCGCTCGCGCGCCTCGCACAGGAGGATCCGACCTTCCGAATGCGCACGGAAGAGGAGACGCAGCAGACGATCATCTCGGGCATGGGCGAGCTGCACTTAGAAATCATTCTCGACCGGCTGCGCCGCGAGTTCAAGGTCGAGGCAAACGTCGGAAAGCCTCAGGTCGCATACAAGGAAACGATCAGCAAGAGCGTGGAGCGTCGTGGCAAGTTTATCCGGCAGACGGGCGGTAAGGGACAGTACGGTGACGTTACGCTATACGTCGAACCGCAATCGCCTGGGAGCGGCTTTGCATTCGAGTGGAAGATCGTCGGTGGAGCGATCCCGAAGGAGTTCCAAAAAGCGGTACAAGAGGGCGTGATCGAGGCGGCGCAGAGCGGCGTGCTTGCGGGATATCCCGTCATCGACTTCAAGGCAGCCGCAATCGACGGTTCTTACCACGAAGTGGACTCGTCGGAGATCGCCTACAAGATCGCGGCGTCGATGGGCTTCAAGGAGGCTAACCGCGCCGCCGGGCCGGTGCTGCTCGAGCCGATCATGAAGGTCGAAGTGACGACGCCGAAAGATTTCATGGGCAATATCACGGGCGACCTCAACCGCCGCCGCGGCATGATCCAGGCGACCGAGGACGCGCCGGGAGGGGCTCAGGTAATTACCGCGCACGTACCGCTTTCCGAGATGTTCGGTTACGCTACCGACATGCGGTCCGCGACGCAAGGGCGTGCGACCTACACGATGGAATTCTCGCACTACCAGCAGGCGCCGAAGTCGGTGACCGAGGAGATCATAGCGAAATCCGGCCAAAAGAAGGGCGACTCCGCAGCTTAGATAACATACGGGATGCTCAGGGCATTTCCGGCGAGGAAAGGATATAGATGGCAAAGGCCAAATTCGAGCGCACGAAGCCGCACGTCAACATCGGGACGACCGGTCACGTCGACCATGGCAAGACGACGCTGACGGCAGCGATCATGCATTGTCTAGCGACCGAAGGGCTCGCGCAACGGGTGGGCGTCGATCAAATCGACAATGCACCCGAAGAGAAAGAGCGCGGTATCACGATTGCGATCTCGCACCAAGAGTACGAGACCGGGAAACGGCATTACGCGCACGTCGATTGCCCCGGCCACGCGGACTACATCAAGAACATGATCACGGGCGCCGCACAGATGGACGGCGCGATCCTCGTCGTCGCCGCGACCGATGGACCGATGCCGCAGACTCGGGAGCACATTCTTCTCATGCGCCAGGTCGGCGTGCCGCGCATCGTCGTTTTCCTCAACAAAGTGGACATGGTCGAGGACGAGGAGCTGCTCGAACTCGTCGAGATGGAAGTCCGCGAGCTGTTGACAAAGTACGAGTTTCCGGGCGACGACACTCCGATCATTCGCGGCTCAGCTCTCAAAGCACTCAACTCGAGCGGGAAACGCGGCGACCCGGATGCGGATCCGATCTTCAAGCTGATGGATACGATCGATGAGTACATTCCGGAGCCGCAGCGGGAGATCGACAAGCCGTTTCTTATGCCGGTCGAGGACGTCTTCACGATCACGGGACGTGGCACGGTTGGAACGGGACGCGTCGAGCGCGGTCAGGTGAAAGTTGGGGAAGAGGTTGAGATCGTCGGGTTGACCGACGAGACGCGCAAGACCGTCGTGACCGGTATCGAGATGTTCCGCAAGCTGCTCGACGTCGGCATTGCCGGCGACAACATCGGTGTGCTCTTGCGTGGCATAGATCGAAACGAGATCGAACGCGGGCAAGTTATCGCCAAACCTGGGTCGGTAAAGCCACACCGAAAGTTCGATGCCGAAGTCTACGTGCTTTCGAAAGAGGAAGGCGGCCGGCACACGCCGTTCTTCGCGAACTATCGCCCACAGTTCTATTTCCGTACCACCGACGTTACCGGAACGATCCAGCTGCCGCAGGGCGTCGAGATGGTGATGCCGGGCGACAACGTTCGCATGTCGGTCGAGTTGATTACGCCGGTTGCGTGCGAGGAGGGACTCCGCTTCGCCATTCGCGAGGGCGGCAAGACCGTTGGCGCCGGCGTCGTGACGAAGGTTTCGGAGTAAGAGCCCCGCGTGGCGAAGCAGAAGATTCGCATCCGCTTGCAGGCGTACGATCACCGGGTGCTCGATCAGTCGGCCGAGCGAATCGTGGAGACGGCGAAGCGCACCGGCGCGTTCGTCAGCGGTCCCGTCCCGCTGCCGACGGAGATCAACCGTTTTTGCGTCCAGCGCTCCACCAACAACGACAAGAAGTCGCGCGAACACTTCGAGATGCGCACCCACAAGCGCCTCATCGATATCTTGCAGGCCTCGCCCAAGACGATGGACGCGCTCATGCACCTCGACCTTCCGGCCGGCGTAGATATCGAACTGAAAGCTTAGCCGGTCAAATCCGCCGGGGAGGCTCCCTAAAGCGCGAGGCGAACGGGCAGGCCATGCCCATCGAGCTGCGCGAGTCGAGATCCCGGACGTTTACCGGCACAAAGCGCCGCATCTTCCATTTGTTGGAAGATATGGGAACATCCGGCGATCAGATTTGGCCCTTCGCTTCGCAGCCGTTCATGCGCTCACCCGGGCCGATGAACGTCGGAAAGACCGAAGAGTGGCATTTGGGTATCCACGGCATCCTTGCAGAGATCGTTCCGGAAGAGCGCATCGTCTGGCGCATCCTGAACGATGGCGTGACCGGCACACACGGTTTCTATCTCTCCTCGGAAGGGAAGACGACAACGGTCGACTATCGCATCGAAGGCACGCTCTCGGAAACCGACGGACGGCTGCTATGGCGGCGGTTTGAGGATCAGTTCGAGCGCTCCACCGAGGCGCTCTTCGACAAAATTGCACGCGTCCTGAGGAGGTAGACGTTCTATGATCGAGAGGATTCTCGGCTGCGGCCTGCGCGTTTCGGCAATCGGCCTGGGTTGCATGGGCATGTCGGAGTTTTATGGACCGCGTGACGAAGAAGAATCGCTGCGCACGATAGCTCGAGCCATCGATCTGGGGGTGACGCTGCTGGATACCGCCGACGCCTACGGTCTTGGCGCGAACGAGCGCCTCGTGGCTAAGGCGGTTCGAGGAAAGCGCGATCGCGTCGTGCTTGCGACGAAGTTCGGCATCGTGCGCCGCCCCGACAATCCAGACGAGCGCAGCATCAACGGCCGACCGGAATACGTCAGGTCGGCGTGCGACGCTTCGTTGCAGCGCTTGGGGGTCGATCACATCGATCTCTACTACCAGCATCGCGTTGATACAAGTGTTCCGATAGAAGAAACGATTGGTGCTATGGTAGAGCTGATCGCTGCCGGGAAGGTGCGGTTTCTCGGCCTCTCCGAGGCGAGCGCTGAAAACATACGCAGGGCGCACGCGGTTCACCCGATAGCGGCATTGCAGAATGAGTGGTCGCTCTGGTCGCGCGATTTGGAAGTGAACGGTCAGCTCGACGCGGCGCGCGCGCTCGGAATCGGCGTCGTCGCATACAGCCCGCTTGGGCGAGGGTTCCTCACCGGCAAGATCACGAGCCCGCAGGAGCTTTCAAGCGACGACTTCCGGCGTACGTCACCGCGGTTCATCGGCGAAAACTTCGAGCAAAACCTCAAGCTGGTTCGCGCCGTGGAGGCGATGGCCAACCGCAAAGGCTGCACGCCCGGACAACTCGCACTTGGCTGGGTTCTCGCTCGCGGCAAAGACGTCGTGCCGATTCCCGGGACGAAACGCGTGCGCTATCTCGAAGAGAACGCCGGAGCGGTGAGCGTCGCATTCGACCTCGCGGACCTCGACGAACTGGAGGCTGTCTTTCCACCCGGCGCCGCCAGCGGAGCACGATATGCGGACATGTCCCTCGTAAATAGGTAACGAGAAGGCTGAACCATCCATGTCGTTGTCGCCTAAAACGTATCGTAAAACTTCATCCGCTCGCCTCCTAGCCCCGAACGAAATCAATCCTTCCTGAAGTTATGATCGATCCGCTTGACTTCCTAGAGATTGACGCGCTGCTCTCCGAGGAAGAGCGGTTGACGCGCGCGACGATTGCGGATTTCGTCGCCGAACGTGTCTTGCCCAACGTGTCTGAATGGTTCGAATACGGCATCTTCCCACGCGAGCTCGTGCGCGAACTCGGTAAAATCGGAGTACTTGGCATGCACCTTCGCGGCTACGGTTGCGCCGGTGCGAGTGCGGTTGCGTACGGCCTCGCTTGTCTGGAACTCGAAGCGGGCGACACCGGCGTGCGCAGTTTTGTGTCGGTACAGGGATCGCTTGCAATGCATGCCATCGCACGTTTTGGTAGCGAGGCGCAGCGTACGACTTGGTTACCGCGCATGGCAAGCGGTGAGTGCATCGGATGCTTCGGGCTTACCGAGCCGGATTTTGGAAGCAATCCCGCAGGGATGCGCGCGTACGCGCGGCGCGACGGTAGCGATTATATCTTACGCGGCACCAAGATGTGGATCAGCAACGGATCGATCGCGGACATCGCCGTCGTATGGGCGCAGACCGAGGATGGCATCAGGGGTTTCATCGTCCCAGCGGAGGTGAAGGGATTCACCGCACGCGATATCGAGCGCAAACTCTCGTTGCGAGCGAGCGTGACGAGCGAGCTCGTCTTCGACGATTGCCGGCTGCCCGAAGATGCCTTGCTCGCAGAGGCGAGAGGACTGAGCGCGCCGCTTTCGTGCCTCGATGAAGCGCGCTACGGGATCGTATGGGGTGCGATGGGCTCGGCACGCACCTGCTATGGAAGCGCGCTCGAGTACGCGAAGACGCGAGTGCAATTCGGCCGGCCGATCGGGGGATTTCAGCTAATCCAGCAGCGCTTGGTCGAGATGCTGCTGGAATTGCAGAAGGGGACGTTGCTCGCGCTTCACCTCGGAAGAATGAAAGACCGAGGCGGTCTCCGCTCCGCCCAGGTAAGCTTCGGCAAACTCAACAACGTGCGTGCAGCGCTGCAAATCGCGCGGTCGGCTCGTGCCCTGCTCGGCGGAAGTGGCATCACGTTGGAATACCCAGTGATGCGGCATATGGCGAACCTCGAGTCGGTCTTCACGTACGAAGGCACGCACGAAATCCACACCTTGATCCTCGGTCAGGCGATAACCGGGCTCCCCGCGTTTCTATGATCGCGGCTTCGCCTTGACTACGGTGGGGGCTCCTGGTATATTGCCGGGGTTGTCACCGAGGTGGGCGCCACATACGCCAGGCCCCGTGTGTACTCTAGCTCCTTGAGGTCTTCCGCAAGCGCATGAAAAACATCCTGGGCCGCAAGGTGGGGATGACGAGCTACTTTACCGGAGACGGGCGTTACGTGCCGGTCACCGTGATCGAAGCCGGTCCCTGCACGGTCGTGGAACGCCGGACGAAGGAGCGCAACGGTTACGAAGCCGTCGCGCTCGGTTTCGGCACGCGCAAGAAGCATCGCGTGACGCGCGCGCTCGCGGGGCATTTCAAGAAAGCCGGTGTCGAGCCGCCTCGGTACGTGCGGGAGTTTCGCGACGACATCGACGGAGTCGAAGCCGGCAGCACGATTACCGTGAGCGAATTTTCACCGGGCGATCGGGTGGACGTGACGGGCGTCTCGAAGGGACACGGCTTCTCCGGCGGCATCAAGCGCCACAACTTCAGCGGAGGCGGTGCCAGTCACGGCTCGATGATTCATCGCCAGCCGGCCTCGAATAGCGACACGAACGCCGGCCGGACGCTCCCCGGCAGCAGGAGGCCCGGTCACTACGGTGTCGAGCGCGTGACGCATCAGAATCTCGAAGTGGTTCTGGCGGATGCCGATCGGAATGTCTTACTGGTGCGCGGTCCCGTGCCAGGGGCAAAGAACGGTCTGGTGCTCGTCAGGCGCAGCA
>JAKAPO010000076.1 GCA_021807065.1 bacterium | reverse complement strand
CAGAGGTGGATCTGCTGCCGCGTCATCACCGAGGTGAGGTTGAACATCGCA
Organism: bacterium; assembly: GCA_021807065.1. GTDB lineage: Bacteria > Vulcanimicrobiota > Vulcanimicrobiia > Vulcanimicrobiales > Vulcanimicrobiaceae > Tyrphobacter. The sequence goes on along the minus strand of JAKAPO010000076.1, from coordinate 8,854 downwards.
TCGATGAGATGCCCTTTGAAGATATCGCCGGTCATGTGTTTGGTCGGCGGCATGTACTTGAGCGGCGCCTTCGGGAAGATTTGCCGTTCGAGTTGTGCCTGTGCGACCTCGTAGAGAAAGCCGTCGGTCAGATCGGGATCGATCTCATAGGCGTCACCGAGGCCTATCTGTTCATCTGGCACGCCGGCAGCGTGGGCGAACGCCTCGTTGATGAACTGCGACGCGAGCACGGCCGGCGCCTGTTCCACGGCATCGGCGGTCGTCAGGTAGTTGTCTTCGCCGGTGTTGATGATGATGCCGGAGTAGGCGTTGAGCATGCGGCTGAAATGCTGATCGATGAACGTGCGCCGCATGTTGATGTTACGGAAAAGAATACCGTACATCGAGTCGTTGAGCAGCATGTCAAGCCGTTCCATCGCCGCCATGCTGGCGATCTCCGGCATGCACAAGCCGCTCGCGTAATTGGTGAGCATGACGTAGCGCCCGAGTTTTTCCGAGACTGCGTCGAGCGCCTCACGCATGATGCGAAAGTTCGCCTGCGTCGCGTACGTGCCGCCGAACCCCTCGGTCGTCGGGCCGAATGGAACGTAATCGAGCAGCGACTGGCCGGTCGAGCGAATGACCGCGATGATCTGCGCCCCAGCTTCGGCGGCGGCGACGGCGGCGGTGCGGTCTTCGTAGATGTTGCCGCTCGCAACGATAACGTAGAGCAACGGCGGCGCTTGCTGCGGTAGGCGCAAGAGCAGCTCTTCGCGTTCTGATCGGCGCACGCGAATGCGCGCCATCGTTTGCTCCACGTACGATCGCAGCGCGCTCTTCGCTGCAGCGTCGGAAACGCCGGTGGACGATCCTAGCGATATCGATCCCTCTGCGATCGCGTTCGCAAGCGCTTGCGGTTCGAGACCGCTCTGCGCCAATGCGTGTCCGAATGCGAGCGCAACCCCCGCCGGTAGATCTTCCTTCGGCAACGCGTCGATGACGACGTTAGGAAGGGGAACGTCGTCCGCGTCGACACCGTCAACACCCAATAACCGCAACACCGCGCGCTCCACCGAAACGGTGGAATGCGCGCGAATGTACCGTTCGACCGGTTCGGCGATCTCGTTCGCCAACGCACGGCAACGATCTACCGCGGCTTCGTCAACGCGCAACTGCATGACCTACGTGCTTTCGGCGCTATCATTCGCTTGTCATGGTGAGCGATGCAGACCTTTGCAGCCGGGAGACGGTACCCGGGGAGGGTGCAGGCCGGTCACGAATACCACGCGGCGCTATGAACCTAGCAGCCTCCTCGACGCGCTTCGCACGGCGTACCGCTCGCCTGCGGGCATCCACGATTCGCGAGATGTTGAAGGTCACCCAGCAACCCGACGTGATCTCCTTCGGCGGTGGCCTGCCCGCTCCCGAACTTTTTCCGTGCGATGCAATGGTTGCGCGCATGCGCGACGTGATGCAGCGTTACGGCCCCGCGGCAATGCAGTACAGCGTTACCGAAGGAATTCCCGAGATGCGGTCGTGGGTGGCGCAGCGTCTGTCGCCGCGTTTCGGTCGCACCGTCACGCCATCGGAGACGATCATCGTCAACGGTTCGCAGCAAGGGCTCGATCTGGTCGCGAAGATCATGGTCGATCCCGGCGATCACGTCGTGCTCGAGAATCCGTCCTACCTCGGCGCGATTCAGGCATTCGACGCTTACGAAGCGCGGTATCTCACCGCGCAAACCGACGAAGACGGTATCATTCCCGAATCGTTGGAGCAGGTGCTGCGTGAAGCCGCACCGTTCCCGAAGTTCCTCTACCTCGTTCCGAATTTCCAAAATCCGACGGGCCGCACGCTCGCTGCGCAGCGGCGCGAGCAGATCGTTCGCATCTGCGAACGCTGCGATCTGCCGATCGTCGAAGACGATCCCTACGGCGAACTTCGCTTCGAGGGAGAGGATCTGCCGCCGCTCTCCTTCTATCCGACGAACGGCACCGTCATCTATGTGGGAACGGGCAGCAAGGTCATATCACCGGGCCTGCGCGTCGCGTGGCTCGTGATTCCGAACGAAGAAGTACGCGAGAAGGTCGTTCTCGCCAAGCAAGGAGCCGATCTGCACAGCGGGACGCTCGCGCAGTACCTTTTCCACGCATACGCGAGCAGCGGCGATTTCGACCCGCACGTGCGCGCGATCCGTGAGCTGTACCGGCATCGCCGGGACGTCATGCACGCGGCCTTACAAGAGTTCTCGCCCTCCTCGGTCTCCTTCAATTATCCCCACGGTGGGATGTTTCTGTGGGCACGCGCCGCTGGCATCGATACCGCGGAGTTGCTCGAGGTCTGCACGCGACGGCGCGTCGTCTTCGTTCCCGGCGAGAGCTTCTACCCGGCACGGGACGTGCACGACGGCATGCGCCTCAACTTCTCCAACCAGTCGGAGGAAAACATCCGCGAGGGAATCAAACGTCTGGCCGAAGCGATCAAACTGTCGTCCTGAGCCCGTCGACGTCGCTTCGCGCGCTCGGGATGAATTCAGCGCCGAAGGCGCAACGTCGATGGACCGAGGGGAGTATCATGCCGGATCATGTTATCGTCGGAGTCATCAACAACAGCGAACCGCAGCACGTCGAGCAGGTCGTCGCGGCGGCGGGCCTCGACCACTCCCGGCTGCGCGTGCTCACGAGCGAAGAGGCGTCGCCGAAGCACGTCGGCTCGCCGATCAGTTTCATCCACGTGTGGGAGGCGATGGGCGAGAACAGCCTCGCAGACGACATGACCCGCGGCACCGGCGTCATTCCCGATTTTGGCGGCACGAGGGTACCGGGAATCGACGAGGACGGCGGAGGGCTCGGTGTATTCGAGCACCCGGAAGTTCTCGATCACATGGCTGGCATCGGGCTTCCACGTGGTGACGCCGAGCGTTATAACGGCGCGATCGAGGATGGCCGCTGCGTCGTCGTCTACACCTGCGACGGCGACGCATCCAGCGCACAAGCCGCGATGCAGAAAGCCGGAGTGCAAGACGTAAGGGTATTCTAAGCCGTGTCATCCCGAGTATAACATGGACCATGAAGGCCCACCCATGAGCGCATGAACGTGGCTCTGGTCATCGCGAGCGAGCGCACGCGAGAGCGTGCGCGACGTCGAGGGATTCCTGTCTAATCACGCGCGGGCAGAGTCGTGATGCGCCTCCCTCGACGTCGCCTTAAACGCTACCGCCTTTCGGCTCGCTCGGGATGACAAACAGGTGCGCGAGCACCGAGCGCCCTCGAGGGAACCGCCACTCCGCTTTGGCTTGACGATACTCGCGCTCGCGACGCTCGCTATCCATCTTGCAACGCTTTCGCGGTATGGATTTTACGGCGATGAACTGTATTTCCTCGCCTGCTTCAAGCACCTCGCGTGGGGATTCGCGGATCAGCCGCCGCTCGTGCCGCTCATCTCCGGTCTCGCGTCCGTTTTCCCAAATCCGCTCTTCGGTATGCGGCTGCTGCCCGCGATCGCTGCAGCGTTGACGACCCTCGTGGCGGCAGCGATGGCGCGCGAGTTCGGCGCCGGACGATTCGGCCAAGTCGTCGCGGCGACTGCGACGGCACTCATGCCGGCGTCGCTCTTCCTCGGCAACACGCTGACGACGACGTCTTTCGAACCGCTCATGTGGTCGCTCACGATTCTGCTCGCGATCAAGATCGCGCGCGGCAGTCGAAGAGTCGAGGGAGGCGCCTCGTGGCAATTGCCCGCGTTGATCCTCATTGTAGCCATCGCCGCCTACGTGAAGTACTCCATTTTCTTGCTCGTGGCCGCGCTCGCGATAGGCGCATTGCTTGCGAGGAATGCGAAACTCGCTTTGCGCGTCGCGCTGGCAGGACTCGCGTCGTTGGCGCTTCTCGCGCCCAATATCGCTTGGCAAGCAATGCATGGTTTTCCGATGCTGGCGGTGCTGCACGGCGACATGGCGGGACGCCACGCCTGGAACGGCGGACTCCAAGTCGATTATTCGGGCACCCTGCGCAGCGCGGCCGCGTTCGGCGTCGAGCAGCTGCTGTACGCGGGACCGGTTGCAGCAGTGCTGTGGATCGCCGGCATCGCCGCGCTCGTGAGACGCAGCGAGCTGCGTGCTGCCGCGTTTATCGGCGTCGCGTACGTCATCGGGGTCGCCGCGGCGATAGCGCTGCTGGCGAAAGGGTATTACCTCATCGGCTTCTACCCGGCCCTCTTTGCAGCCGGCGCCGTATGGCTTGAGCGGCTGCCGTCGATAGCGAAACGTGCTTACACCGCCGTGTTCCTCGCAGCGAGCGTGGTTGTGGCACCGCTCGCGTTACCCGTCCTTCCGGTGGATTCACTGATCGCGTATACCCACGCCTTCGGTGCGCCACCGAAGCTGATCCAGCCGCTCTTCGCCGACGAGTTCGGCTGGGAGGAACTCACGCGCGCCGTTGCCGTCTCCTACTACACGTTGCCCGCAGCGATTCGCGCGCGAACGCCTATCTTTGCCGATACCTACGGCGACGCGGCTGCGCTCGCATATTTCGGACCGCGATATCGCCTGCCGGCGCCGATCAGCGCCCAAGACCAATATTATCTCTGGGGAACTCGCGGCTACGCACTCTCGCGCATGCTCGCGGTCGGCGCGTCGGAGTATCGGACGTTGCGAAGGTTCTATCGCAACGTTACGATGCTCGGGACCTACACCGACCCCTACCGGTGGGTACTCGAAGGGCCGACGCCGATCTACCTCTGCACCGATCCGGTCGTACCGCTTTCGAAGATATGGCCCGCGTTGAAGTGGTTCGGCGAGTACGGCCGCGCCGTCCACTAGTCGGCGGGTCGAGCGCACCCGAAGCTTATGCGATAGGGGCTTCGCGGCTTTCCGGTGGCGGAATGACGTTGCGCTCGAATCGCGCCAGAATCGCCTGCCACGCGAGCGACAACTCTTCGACGCGAAGCACCAGGGCAGCGGCGATGAAGACGAGGGCGCCGATCGCGATCTCGCCGAGCAGGAACCAAGCGCGCGACACGAACGACGGTTGCGGATGCACGCCGAGCGAGCCAATCCAGTTGAGCACGAGCACCATGACGAATGCGCTCGCGCCGATTTTCACGATGGATTCCGCGAGCGCCCGCCAATCGAGCCGCGCGACCAGTCGCGTCACGAGAACGAGGAGAAAGAGCATCTGCGCCGTCTGGCTTACGGAGTTCGCCAGCAAGAGACCGCGCGCGCCGAGCGTCGGCAGCCAGGTGATCGAGAGGATCACGTTGAGGATGACGCTGCCAACCGAGACGCTCACCGGCCATATCGTTTGCCGGCAGGCGAAAAGGCAGCGCGTCAACACGACGTTCGACGCGATCGCGAAGAGCCCGATTGCGGAGAACGGCAGCAACCCGACGGTGAGCGCTACCGAACTCGGTCCGAAGGAACCGCGCTCGAAGAGCGTCTGAACGATTGGATGCGCGAGCAAGATCAGAGCGCAGGCCGAGGGAATCGTGATGAAGTTGACCAGCCGCAGCCCGGTCGTCGTGCTGTGCACGACACCCTCGGGGTTGTCTTGCGCGAACTTCGTCGCCAGCATCGGAAAGATTACGGTCGCGATCGCCGCCGCAAAAATCTGCTGCGGGAAGTTCACGAGCTTCGTGGCGTAGTTCATCCCCGCCATGTATCCGGGCGTGAGCGTCGACGCGAAGAACCGGTCGAAAAACATCGCGAGCTGTCCCGCAGCGGAGCCGATCGTGATCGGCCCGAGCAGCGCCCACATCTTCTTCAGTCCCGGATGGTGAACGTCGATGACGAAGCGGTATCCGCCAAGCGAGAGGAATGCCGGAATCTGTACCAGCATCTGAGCGATGAGGCCGAGCGCGGTTCCAAAGACGAGTGCGTAGATGCCGAACTTGTGGTTCCAGACGAGGACGGACGAAATCGTGACGATGTTAAGGACGATTCCGACAATCGCCGCCGATCGGAACCGGCTGTACGCGTTGAGAATTCCAGATAAGACGCCGGCGAGCGCGACCGCAATGACGCTCGGCATGAGGAACCGGGTCATGTGGATGGCGACGCCCATCTCCGGTTTCGGAAAGCCGTGCGCGACGAGCGGCACGTACCACGGCGCCAGCAGGTACCCGAGCACCGCGCACGTCACCATCACGAGCGCGAGCAGGTTGATGATCGTGCTCGCCAGCCGCCATCCCTCCTCGCGCCGGTCGAGCGCCAGATATCCGGAGAACGTTGGGACGAGCGCGCTCACCAGCGCGCCGTTGAAAACGCCGAACAGGATCGTCGGAATAACCGAAGCGGCAAGGAACGCGTCCATCTGCCACTGCGTGCCGTAATATTTCGCGTTGACGACTTCGCGGCCGAAGCCAAGCAGCGTCGAGCCCAGCGTCGCGCCCATGACGAAGAGCGCCGAGCCGGCGAGGGCGATTCTAGCGCGCGCCGTCTTTGCGGACAACCGCCGGAATAGTCTTGAGAACGATCAGAAGGTCGCCGAGCGGCGTCCACTCGTCGACGTAGCGGTTGTCCATCTCCATCCACTGCGCGAAAGAGACGTCGCTACGGCCGTTGATCTGCCACGTTCCGGTCACGCCCTGCGGTACCGAGAGACGCCGGTACGCGAACGCTTCGTAGTGCTCGACTTCGGATGGAAGTGCCGGCCGCGGACCGACGAGCGAGATGTCGCCACGAATCACGTTGAGGAAGTTGGGCAACTCGTCGATCGAGGTACGCCGCAGCATCTTGCCCAGCGGGTGGCAGCGCGGATCGTCGGCGATCTTGAAGACCGGGCCGTCGCACTCGTTGAGATGCTCGACCTCTTTGCGCATCGCATGCGCGCCCTCCACCATCGTGCGCAACTTGTACATCTTGAAACGCCGAGCGTTCATGCCGACGCGCTCCTGAGCGTAGAACGGCGAACCGCCTTCGACGAGCACGATCGCGAGCGCTGCCATCAGTATAACGGGTGAGGAGACGAGCAGAAACAGCGAGCCCAGGACGAGATCGATGGCACGCTTCCAAAACATCCATGACGCGGGCACGTCGCGCGTTTTCGCCAGGCTCTCGACCGTGATCTGCATCACGCCGCTCGCACCAGCAGCGCGTCGCGCACGGTCTTCCCAACGGTATCGAGGCCTTCGATCGTGCCGAGATCCGCGCCTGGATGTCTGGTGAGACAGACGAACGGGACGTATTCGCGCGTGTGATCGGTGCCGGGCGCCGTCGGATCGCAGCCGTGATCGGCCGTGAAGATCGCGCAGTCGTCTGGCTTCAGCAACGCCTCCAGACGGGGGATCGTCGCATCGAGTTCCTGCAGCGCGTTGGCATAGCCTCGAACGTTGCGCCGATGGCCGTACTTCGAATCGAAATCGTTGAGGTTCGTGAAGATGAAGCCGCGATCGACGCGCTCGAGCAGCTCGAACGTGCGCTGCATCGCTTCTGCATTATCGGCGACTCGGACCGACGTCGCGATACCGTGTCCGCAGAAAATGTCGGAGATTTTACCGACGGCGTGTACCGGGACGCCGTTCGCGGCAAGTTCGTCGAGCAGGCACGGCGGCGGCTCGATCGCGTAATCGCGCCGGTTCGCGGTACGCGTGAAGGCGCGGGGCTCTCCTACGAAGGGCCGCGCGATGACGCGATTGACGTTGTGCGGCGGAACGAGCATCGCACGCGCGCGTTCGCACCAATCGTAGAGCGTGTCGAGCGGCACGATATCTTCGTGCGCCGCAACCTGAAAGACGGAGTCCGCCGACGTGTACAGGATGGGCCTCCCCGTTGCCATGTGCTCGGGCCCGAGTTCTTCGATGATCTCGGTTCCCGACGCCGTCTTGTTGCCGAGCGGCACCTTCCCGGTAATGCGCGCGAACTCCTCGACGACCTCGGGCGGAAATCCGTGCGGATAGGTTGGAAACGGCACGCGGGTGACGATGCCCATCATCTCCCAATGGCCCGTGATCGTGTCTTTGCCGCGGCTCTTCTCCTTGAGCCGCGCGACCCGCGCCCGCGGATGGCTCTGCGCGCGCACGCCTGCTATCGAAGTTAGGTTTCCCAAACCGAGACGTTCGAAGTGCGGCAATGCGAGGCCGCCGATGTGCAGCGCGGTGTTGCCGATCGTATTGACGCCGGGACCGTCGCCGTATTCGGCCGCATCCGCAAGCGCGCCGACTCCACCCGAATCCAAGACCACCACCACGCAGCGAGCCATGCGCGGCCATTCGCCCCTCGCTTTGCCCTGCCCCTTGCGATGCCTCGCCTGTGGGGAGACGATCAGTACGAGATCTCCGTGGTCAACCGTTTGCAGAGTTCGTTTTTCGCCGTCGCGGAAGGTTAGGAGCGGATGTCGAGAGGATTCTCGCGCAACAGCCGCGATATGGAGGTTCCGGATAGTGAGAACGCTAGTGATATCGCTCGTAGCGGTAGGATTCGCGGCCATTGCGCCGTCCGCGGCCGTCGCGGCGATCAACCCATGCTCGCTCTTGAGCATGGCCCAAGTGCGTGCCGCGTTCGGCGAACGTGCAATGTCACCGCAGATCTTGAATGAAGGTGGACAATCGGGCTGCCGCTGGCTCAATGCATCGCAGTCGAAGAATGCTCTCGTGACGGTCGAGCCATCGAATATCTTCCATCTCGTACGCACGAGCGGATCGTGGAAGGCGGTACACGGCGTGGGCGACGAGGCGCTCTGGTCGGCCGGATGGATCTACGTGCGAAAGCACCGCACCTATGTCGGCATAGAACTCACGCTACCCGGACAGAGCGATACTCGTGTCGATCCGCGCTTGATCGCCCTCGCGCGAGCGGTCGTCGCTCGCCTCCCCTAGGATCGTCTCGCTCGACTCACAGGTGACGGCGCCGAGCCTCGTATCGTGCCGTTTCGCGGCGACT